>CALDMR010000057.1 GCA_937915065.1 uncultured Clostridia bacterium | reverse complement strand
TTCAATTTCGATTTCGAAAAATACCGGTAAGATTTGGTGTTGGGATTGGAGAGAACGGCGGTGCCGTTTCCTTCGCTGCCGGTGCCGCAGGTGGTGGGCACGGCAATGATGGGCAGGGGCGGAACGACGGGGCGGCGCTGCAGGATATAGTCGTTGATATCGCCTTCGGCTGTGCACATCAAGGCGATGGCCTTGGCGGCGTCGATCACACTGCCGCCGCCCAGCGCCACAACACAATCGCAGCCGGATTCCCGCCCCAGGGCAGCGCCCTCCATAACGGTGGTGGTAAGCGGGTTCTGGCGCACCTGGTCGAAAAGGACGGAAGTGACGCCGGCCTCTTTCAAAAGCGTTTCGGCCCGCTCCAACAGGCCGCTTTCCTTGGTGCTGCTGCGGCCTGTGACGATCAGGGCGCGCCGGCCGTATTTTGCGGTTTCTGTGCCGATCTGCTCTGCGGCGCCGCAGCCGAAAATCAGGTTGACGGGGAGATGAAATTGAAATGTCATCTGCGTGCTCCTTCCTGCGCGGATCAATAGCCCAGGGACTCGCCTACGAGGACGATCTCGGTTTCCATGCTGAGCATGGGCTCCCAGAGCACGACCAGGCCGCGGCAGATGCGCTCGGGACTGCTGCAGTCATAGCACTTGTCTCCCTTCAGGGCGCAAGGCGTTTTTTTGGCCAGGCGCTGGGCATTTTTGGGGCTGGCAATATTGCGGGCCCGCCAAAGGGCTGCGTCGTAATTCTCGGCGATTTTGTTCACGCCGGCCACAATGTAGACCTTTTCATGGCCGTACAGCGTGGAAGCGACGCGGTTGCCGGTACCGTCGATATTCAGGATCTCGCCGGTGGCGGCAATGGCATTGGCGGAAGAGAGATAGATCTGGGCCGTGGCTGCCATCCGGTGGGTTTCCTGCATGGAGACATCCGGAGAGGCGTACCAGTGCCAGAACATCTGGTTATGGGTGGACAGTTTGTCGTACAGGCCCATTTCCTGAAGCGTGACGCTGCCGCCCACGCCGATGGTTTTGCCGTCGATGGATCGATCCAGATAGTCGGCGGCTTCGGCGGCAGTGTCGAAATAGGCGACGGAAAAACCGCGCTTGCGCAGGCTGGCAATGGTGAGTTCTGTTATGGGATTCATCATAAACGCTCCTTTCTAATCAGTGCAGGATTGCTTGCTTAGATTTCCCGGCGGCCTTCCAGGGCGCGCATCAGGGTGGCGTCGTCGGCAAATTCCAGGTGGCCGCCCACGGGAATGCCGTAGGCCAGGCGGGTTACGCGCACGCCGAAGGGTTTGAGCAGGCGCGCAATATACATGGCTGTGGCCTCGCCCTCGGTATCGGGGTTGGTGGCCATGATGACTTCCTGGATTTCGCCCTGGGCCACCCGATCCAGCAGGCTTTTGATCTGCAGGTCATCGGGGCCGATGTGGTTCATGGGGGAGATCACGCCGTGCAGCACATGATAGCGACCGCTGAATTCCCGGGCCCGCTCGATGGCGATCACATCCCGGGGATCTGCTACCACGCAGACCACGGAGGGGTCCCGCTTCTGGGAAGCGCAGATGGGGCAGATCCCCCCGGCGGTCAGGTTTTGGCATACGGGGCAGCAAGTTACATTTTGTTTGGCATCCAGAATGGCGTCGGCAAATTCCCGGGCTTCGGCTTCGGGCAGGCCCAGCACATAAAAGGCCAGGCGCTGGGCACTTTTGCTGCCGATGCCGGGCAGCTTGGAAAATTGCTCGACCAGTTTTTCAAGAGGGGCGGGAAAGTATTCCATGGGGACGAATGCTCCTTTTGTTGGGGTTATGCGCCGCGCAGGGCGGCGATGCGGGCAGGGATATCGGCGGCCTTATACACGGCGCTGCCGGCGACCAGCACATTGGCGCCTGCGGCGATGGCCACGGGCGCGGTATCGGGATCGATGCCGCCGTCCACTTCCAAAGCGCAGGCGGGATTCTGGGCGTCGATATAGCCGCGGATAGTGCGCACTTTATCCATCATATCGGGCATAAACTTTTGCCCGCCGAATCCCGGCTCTACGGTCATGACCAGGATCATCTCCACCTCGTGCAAAAAGGGAAGCACGGCTTCGGGGCGGGTGTTGGGTTTGACGACCACGCCGGCTTTCTTGCCCTTGGCGTGGATTTTTTTCAGGGCAAGATGAATGTTTTCGGGGGTGTCGGCTTCCACGTGGCAGGTGACAATGTCGGCCCCGGCGTCGCAGAACTGCTCCACATACCGGGCCGGCTGGGTGATCATCAGGTGCACATCCAGCGGCAGAGATGTGGTGGGACGCAGGGACTGCACCACCGGGATGCCGATGGAAATGTTGGGCACAAAGATCCCGTCCATGACATCCACATGGACCAGATCTGCGGTGGAAATGCGCTCAATATCGCGCTGCAGGTTGGCAAAATCTGCCGATAAAATGGAGGGGGCGATTTGAATGTTCATCGATCAACAATCTCCTTTTTTATGAACTGGGAACGCCGGCGTTGGGCAGGGCATAGGATGAAGCAAGCGGCAGGAAGCGGCGCACAGTGTGCGGCAAAATTTCATCTGATGCGCTTTTCCGGCCCCGGCCGCACCGGGCGCTGTGCCGCTTTTCAGATAGGGGAACGGGTGATTTGCACCCGTTCCCCGTTTTCAGTCGTAAATGCTTTTGGAGTCCACCAGGCGGGCCTCGTAGCCCTCGTCCTGCAATGCCTTGAGGATGGCGGCCTTATGATCGTGGCCGAAGGCTTCCAGGGTGACGCGCAGCTCCACTTTGCTCAGCCGGTTGATGCTGACGAACTGGTTGTGATCCAGCTTGATGATGTTGCCCTTCTGCTTGGCCACGATTTCTGCCACATGGAGCAGTTCGCCGGGGCGGTCGGGCAGCATGACGGAGAAGGTAAAGACCCGGCCGCGGTTGATCAGGCCGTACTGCACCAAACTGGCCATGGTGATCACATCCATGTTGCCGCCGGAGAGGATGGATACGACATTTTTGCCCTTGCAGTCCAGGTGCCTCAGGGCTGCTACGCTTAAAAGACCGGCGTTTTCCACCACCATTTTGTGGTTTTCCATAATGTCGAGGAAGGCGTCTACCAGCTCGTCATCTTCGATGGCCAGGAACTGATCCACGTTTTTCTGCACATAGGGGAACACCAGATCGCCGGGCGTACGTACGGCCACGCCATCGGCAATGGTGACTGCCCCGGGCAGGGTGACAATGTGACCGGCCTCCACGGAGGCCTTCATGGAAGCGGCGCCTGTGGGTTCCACGCCGATGACCTTCACATTGGGATTGAGCAGTTTAGCCAAAGTGGACACGCCTGCTGCCAGACCGCCGCCGCCGATGGGAACCAGAATGATATCCACATCCGGCAGAGACTGGAAAATTTCATAGGCAATGGTGCCCTGGCCGCAGGCCACATCCAGGTCGTTGAAGGGCGGGATATAGGTCAGCCCCTGTTCCTGGGCCAGTTTCATGGCGTAGTCCGCCGCGTCGTCGAACACAGCGCCCTGCAGGATGACCCGCGCGCCGTACTGTTTGGTGCGGTTCACCTTCATCAGCGGCGTGGTGGTGGGCATGACGACGGTGGCTTTGACGCCGGCCACATGGGCGGCGTAGGCCACGCCCTGGGCGTGGTTGCCGGCGGAGGCGGTGATCAGGCCCTTGGCCTTCTGTTCCTCCGTCAGCTTACTGGTTTTATAGTAGGCGCCGCGGATCTTGTAGGCGCCGGTGACCTGCAGGTTTTCGGGCTTGAGATAGACCTGATTGCCGCACAGGTCGGAAAAATACTTGCTGTGGACAAGGTCGGTGTCCGCGATCACGCCGCGCAGAACGCTGCGGGCTTCCTTAAATTGATCCAGTGTAAGCATGCCTGTATTCCCTCTTCAAAACGATCAGACTCGGCCCCTTGGGGCCGGTAATTTTCTAATTTCTTATGATAGCAAACTGAACTGAAATGTCAATGTTTATCCCGGCGCGGCCCGGGGATTTTGTAACGAAGTGGCATCATTTCGGCAACAGAACGGTTGCAATCTTTAAGGAACCCTTAAGACTTGCGCAAGAAGTCGTTAGACGCCTTGTAATCCCTCTTTTGTGCGGTTAAGATGGCGTTACCAACCGAGAGAATGGGATAAAGGAGTGAGGATTCTGTGGCGGATCTGATGCATGTATTTAATTTGGTATTGGCGGTGCTGATCACCGCGGCCTTTGCCTATCAGGGCGTATTTCTGCTGGTCGGCCTGTTCCGGCGGCGGCAGACAGAGCGCTTTGACGCGCCGGAGGCCAAAAAGCTGCACCGTTATGCGGCGGTGGTTTCCGCCCGGAACGAGGCGGCGGTGATCGGCGAACTGATTGCCAGCCTGAAGGCCCAGAACTATCCGCAGGAGCTGCTGGATATTTATGTGGTGGCGGACAACTGCACCGATGATACGGCCCTGCAGGCCCGCCGGGCAGGCGCGGTGGTCTATGAGCGCTTTAATAAGGTGCAGGTGGGAAAAGGCTATGCGCTGGATGAATTGTTCAGCCATCTGCACAGCGCGGGATTGGACGAGGACTATTTTGGCTATTTCGTGTTTGATGCGGATAATATTGTGGACAGTGAATTTGTGCGCCGGATGAACAACACCGCCTGCAGCGGCGATTTTGCGGCCATTACCTGCTACCGCAATTCTAAAAATTACGGCGACAACTGGATCAGTGCGGGCTATGCGCTGTGGTTTTTGCGGGAGGCTCGCTTTTTGAATTATGCCCGCATGCTGGTGGGCTCCAACTGCACTGTTTCCGGCACCGGCTTTCTGATCTCTGCGGCGGTGATCCGCGAAAACGGTGGATGGCCCTTCCATTTGTTGACGGAAGATCTGCAGTTTTCCGCAGACTGCACGGCGGGCGGATTGCGTATCGGCTATTGTGACAAAGCGGTGATCTATGACGAGCAGCCCACGAATTTCCGGCAGAGCTGGGATCAGCGCCTGCGCTGGACCAAGGGCTTTTATCAGGTGGCCTGGCACTATGCGCCTCAGTTGGTACGCGGTGCGCTGCGCGGCGGAAAGGGCGGCCTATCCTGCTACGATATTCTGATGATTGTGGCGCCGGGGTCGCTGCTGACAGTGACGCTGCTGAGCGTCAATCTGCTGGTGGCGCTCACCTGTCTGGTGCAGGGGCCGGAGGCTGCCGGCGGCGTGCTGCTGATGGAACTGCAGTTCCTGCTGCCCAATGTGGTCACATATTATTGCGGTTTTGCAGCCATGGGATTGCTGACGGTGCTGTGCGAGTGGGATCAGATCCGTGCCAGCAGGGCCCAAAAGATCGGTTATGTATTCACATTCCCCCTCTTTATGATGACCTATATCCCCATCGCCGTGGCTGCGCTGCGCCGGAAGGTGGAGTGGAAGCCCATTGAACATCATGCTGTGGGCGCGTCTCTGGGCCGCAGCCCGGCGCTGGACCGCACAGCCTGAAGCCGTTTGTTAAGATCTTTTCCGGGCGCCGGAACCTTGTTCGCAGGTACAGTTGGGAACAGGGTTCCGGCGCTGGCCGTAAAAAGTAAAAAAATTCCGGAAAAAACTTCACGAAAGCTGGAAGATTGTGCTATAATAGCGGAAATCAAACCTTTGAAGGAGTGTTGAATGCAATGTTGAATGAAAAAGTTGCCGCATTGTGCAATCAGCAGATCAATAAGGAATTCTATTCCGCTTACCTCTATCTGGATATTGCCAACTACTATGCTGACCAGGGGCTGGACGGCTTTGCCAACTGGTACACCATCCAGGCCCAGGAAGAGCGGGATCATGCCATGCTGTTTTTGCAGTACATGCAGAACAACGGCGAAAAGGTCACCCTGGAAGCCATCGACAAACCTGACAAGGAATTCACCAGCCATCGCTGCGCCCTGGAAGTGGGCTTTGAGCATGAGCAGTATGTCACCGCGCTGATCAACGGCGTTTACGGCGCTGCATATGAGACAAAGGATTACCGCACCATGCAGTTCCTGGATTGGTTTGTGAAGGAGCAGGGCGAGGAAGAAAAGAACGCCGACGACCTGCTGAAAAAGTATGACCTGTATGGTTCCGATCCCAAGGGCCTGTATTCCCTGAACAGTGAGCTGGCCGCCCGTGTTTACAGCGCGCCTTCTCTGGTGCTGTGATTGGGGCATCCCGGCGCAATTCCACGAACCATCTGCACCCCCGCGGAATACGCGGGGGTGCTTTTTACGGAAACAATAGTTGACTTAATGAACTATATATGCTATGATCTCATGGTTGATTTTATGAACTATTGAGCTGTGGAAGGAGTGCTTTCTGTGAAAGGAAACGGAATAAAAAGGATCAAGGTCGTCATCATTGCGCTGATTGCGGTGGTGTTGATTGCGGCGGCGGTGCTGTGGAGCCTGTTCGGTTCGGCGGTGCGCACCCTGGGTACCATTGAGCGGGAGGGGGAAACGAATCTGTTTACCATGACATACCGCGGCGACTATGGGTTCGACGCCTTCCTGGAACAGGGCGGTGCGCAGACCGATCGGGAGGTGCAGGATTATGTGATCCGGTATCTGCTGAAGGGCCTGCCCTTTACCTTTGAGCTGCCGGAGCTGGGGTGCAGCACCATTTCCGTGCAGAACGCTGCGGGGGACGGCTATCTCTTTGGCCGCAATTTTGACTTGTACGATTCCCCGGCCATGCTGGTCAAAACAACGCCCAAGGAGGGGTATGCGTCTCTGACCATGGTGAATCTGGCCTTCATTGGCTATAACGAGGATCATCTGCCAACCTCCATGACGGACAGCATCACCACCCTGGCGGCCCCCTATGCGCCGCTGGACGGCATGAATGAAAAGGGACTTTGCATCGGTGTGCTGCTGATCGATACGGAGCAGACCAATCAGGACAACGGCCTGCCGGATATCACCACCAGCACCGCCATCCGCCTGGTGCTGGACAAGGCGGCCACTGTGGAAGAAGCCCTGGAATTGTTGGCCGATTATGATATGCACTCCTCCGCCGGCAGCTGCTACCACTTCCAGATCGCCGATGCCGCGGGCCGGGCGGTCGTGGTGGAGTATATCGGAGATCAGATGTCGGTGGTGGAATCGCCCTATGCCACCAACTTTTTGCTGACGCCGGGCGACTATGATTTCGGCGGCGGCCAGGATCGCTTTGCTGTGCTGGAAGAGCGCTACCGGGCGGCGGAGGGCCGGATGACGGCAGAGCAGGTGATGGACACGCTGCAGGCCGTGTCCCAGGATCGCCGCAGCGAGGGCAAGGATACCTGGACCCAGTGGTCTGTGGTCTATGATACGAAGAATCTGACCGCCGAGGTGTGTTACGGTATGGCATATGACGCCGTATATACCTACAGCCTGGCGGGCTGAAAACAAGGAAACAGCGGGAGCACGCACAAGCGTGCTCCCGCTGTTTTCTTTTGCTGCAAGTCTAAGTTCTTTGGACATCCGCGTTTGCAGGATTGCGCCGTGGATGGGCAGCGTCATTTCCACGCTGTCGAAGGTGAAGCCCAGATGGCGGTAAAAATCGATGGCGTGCTGATTGTCCTTGAGCACCCACAGGGTCATCCGGTCATAGCCCGCAGCCTTGATGGAGGTGAACAGCCGCCGCATGACATAGGCAGCATAGCCCTTGCCTGCGGCTTCCGTCCGCAGATACAGGGCGGTCAGCTCCAGGGTGCCGGGCAGAACATCTTCGTCCCGGGGATAGCCGATGGTGATGTAGCCCACGGCTTCGCCGTCTGCTTCGATCAAATAGGTGCGGTCGATATCTCGGGTCAGCAGATTCATCCAGTAGAGGAAACGCCCCTCGAAGGAATTGTGTTCTGCCATGTAGGCGGGGGAGAAAATATGGCAATAGGCCTGCCAGCTGTCTACCTGGATGCGGGACAGTTCTGCGGCGTCGTTCACGCCGGCCTGGCGCAGATCAATCATGGTTGGAGTCCTCCTTGTTTGCATCTTTGCGCGACTGCGCAATTTTACCAATGACGGCCAGGATCAAAAAGACCGTGGCCAATACAATAAAAACAGACATCAGGCGGTTGTTTTGCAGCACCGCGCTGGAAAAAAAGCTGGCGAACAGGCAGATGGGGGCCAGCACAAAGGCGGCCTTTCCGATTTTCAGCATGGGCGACCCTCCTCAGACTACCTGGAAACAGGTAAACCTTCAAATTCTTTGTTTCCGGCGCATTTCTTGGAAGGGGGCGGTAGTCTGTACCTCGAAACCGCTCCCGGCCGGAATGGCGTTAATTTATATAGTATAGCACATGTTTTTTCATCGCGCCATATACTGGGAAAGAAAATACAAGCGCGGAAAGGAAGAATTTTTGATGCCGATCATTTATCTCAGTCCATCGACCCAGGATCATAACTATTATGTTACCGGCGGCACCGAGGAGTATTATATGAACCGCCTGGCCGACGCCATGGAACCCTATCTGGCCTCCAACGGCATCCAGTATGTGCGCAATACGCCGGATATGACGGCGGCCTCCTCGATCCGCCAGGCCAATGCGGGGTGGTATGATTTTTATCTGGCCCTCCATTCCAATGCTGCGGGAGAGGGGAATTACGGCGGGGTGCGGGGCATTATTGCCTTTTACTATCCGTACAGCGTCAACGGCAAGCGGGCGGCGGATCTGTTCGTACAGAACCTGCAGCAGATCTATCCCCTGCCCGGCCGTGTGCGCACCCAGGCCACCACGACGCTGGGAGAGGTGGCCCGCTCCCGGTTCCCGGCGGTGCTGCTGGAGATTGGATACCATGATAACTATGAGGATGCCTCCTGGATCGAAAACAATCTGACGGAGATTGCCCGGAATCTGGTGCTGTCTCTGACGGAGTATTTCGGCCTGCCCTTCATCTGGCCCATGGATCCGCTGAACGGTGCTGTTGCCATCGGCGGCGGTACGCTGAACCTGCGCGCCAAACCCTCTTTAGAGGGGCAGATCATTGCCTCTATGCCAAACGGCGCGGCAGTGCGCATCTATGGCCGGTGGCAGGGCTGGTATGTGGTGCATTACGGGGACTATGTGGGCTACGCGGCGGCGGAATTTATCCGGGTTTGACCGGAGCAGCGGTGTGCAGCCTATCGACAAAAGCTGCGGTTTTTGATAAAATAAAAAAACGAAGATCGAGAAGCAGGAGGAATTGATTATGAAGAAAAACTCTCGCCTTTTGGCACTGGTTCTGGCGGCGGCCATGGCGCTGTCGCTGCTGGCGGGCTGCGGCCCCGCGCGGGAAACGCCCTCTTCCGGTTCGGATGAGCCGGAGCAGCCCGGGATCGTGCTGACGGATCAGGTTGGCCGCGAAGTTGTTTTGGAAGAGCCCGCAGAGCGGGTGGTGTCGGCTTATTACCTGTCCAGCTCTCTGCTGGTGGCCCTGGGCGCCCGGGACAAGGTGGTCGGCATTGAGATGAAAGCAGACACCCGGGGGCTGTATCAGCTGGCTGTGCCGGAATTTCTGGAGCTGCCCGCTGTAGGCAGCGGCAAGGGCGTGAATGTGGAAGAAACCGCAGCCCTGGAACCGGATCTGGTGATCCTGCCCAAGAAGCTGGCCGAGCAGACCGAGCAGTTCGACGCCCTGGAGATCCCCTGCCTGGTCATTGACCCCGAAACACTGGAAGGCTTCTGGGAAGCGGTGGATCTGATCGCCGCAGCCACGGGCACGGAGGAGCAGGGCGCCAGACTGGTGCAGTACCAGCGGGATGTGATGGAACGGGTGACTACCCTGTGCGCGGAAACGGAAGGCCGCCCCAGTGTGTATCTTGCCGGATCCGACTTCCTGCGCACCGTGGGCAGCGGTATGTATCAGAACCAGCTGATTGAAATGTGCGGCGGCGTGAACGCGGCCATGGCCTTTGAAGACAGCGCCTGGGTGGATATTTCTCCCGAGGAACTGGTCAGCTGGAATCCCGACCGGATCTACATGGTGTCCTATGCCGAATACAGCCGGGACGATGTGCTCAACGACGAGCGCTTCAAGGGTCTGGCAGCTATGCAGCAGGAGCAGACGGACTTCCTGGTATTCCCCAGCGCGATCGAGCCCTGGGATTATCCCACGGCGTCCATGGCCCTGGGCGCTTTGTGGCTGGGCAATCAGCTGCACCCGGAAGTGGTGACAGAGGAAGAATATGTGACGGAAGCCCAGTATTTCTATCGTGAGTTCTTCGGCGTTGAAGTCAGCGCCGAAGATCTGCTGGCCCACTGAGGGAATGAAGAGGGGAACGCTGTGGGCGCTGGCGGGTTTGTGGCTGGCGATGCTGCTGCTGTCGCTGTGCCTGGGGCGCTATGAGATCGCGCCGGGGGAGGTGCTGCGCCTGCTTTTCACCGGCGGCGACAGCACGGCGGCCCATCTGCTGTGGCAAATCCGGCTGCCCCGGCTGGTTTTGGCAGCCCTGGGCGGCGGCGCGCTGGCCCTGGCGGGCCTCGTGTATCAAACGGTGTTTTCCAATCCGCTGGTGTCTCCGGATGTGCTGGGGGTGGCCAGCGGTGCATCGGTGGGAGCGGCTGCGGCTATGCTGGCCTTTCCGGGAATGTTCCTGCTGCGCCAGGGGATGGCCTTTGGCTGCGGACTGCTGACGGTGGCCTTTGCCCTGTATCTGGCCCGCTTTGTAAAGCACAACAGGATCCTGGGCCTGGTGCTGGCGGGCATCGTTGTCAGCGCGGCGTCGGCGGCGGTGCTGATGCTGCTGAAATTCTGCGCCGACCCCATGGGGGAATTGCCTGCCATTGAATATTGGCTCATGGGCGGTTTCCAGAATGCAACCTGGCGGGATGCGTCGGCGGTGGGCGTGCTTGCGGCCGTCATGGGAGCGGTGTTGTATGGGCTGCGGTTTCCCATCAAGGTTTTGTCCCTGGGGGATGAAAAGGCCCGCGGCCTGGGCATCCCCGCCCGGGGCGTCCGCTTCGGCGCGGTGGCCTGCGCCACGGTGCTGGTGGCGGCGGTGGTCAGCACCGCTGGCGTGGTCAGCTGGGTGGGGCTGATCGCGCCCCATATCGTGCGCCTGCTGGGCGGCCGGGATATTTTGAAGCACATGCCTGCGGTTTTCCTGACGGGCAGCATCCTGCTGCTGGCGGCAGACCTGCCGGCCCGGACTTTGAGCGCGGCGGAGATCCCCGTGGGGATCTTCACCTCCTTTTTCGGTGCGGTGATGCTGGCATATCTGCTGATCCGGGGCAAACTGGAAAGGGGGAGCGGCGGATGAATCTGTCCTGCGAAGGGCTGGGCGTGTCCTATGGGGACAGGCCGGTGCTGCGGGAGTGCACCCTGTCCCTGGATGGCGGGGAACTGGTATTTCTGTTGGGCGTGAACGGCGCGGGGAAATCCACCCTGCTCAAATCCATGGCCGGATTACTGCCGCCGGAGGCAGGCCGTGTGCGCTGCGGCGGCGAGGATGTGTATGATATGCCCCTGCGCCGGCGGGCCAGGCTGGCGGCCTATTTGCCCCAAACGGCGCCGGACACGGATATGGCGGTGCTGGAATATGTGCTGCTGGGCGCGGCGCCGCACCTG
This sequence comes from uncultured Clostridia bacterium, assembly GCA_937915065.1. Lineage (GTDB taxonomy): Bacteria > Bacillota > Clostridia > Oscillospirales > Oscillospiraceae > Pseudoscillospira. The sequence continues at coordinate 728 of CALDMR010000057.1, read as the reverse complement.
TCCTTTGGCGCGGTACCGGGCCGGGAATGGGAAGAGCGGGGGCGCTCTGTTCTGGCCCTGCTGGGCGCGGAGGCGCTGGCCGGGCGGGGGATGGACAGCCTCAGCGGCGGCGAGCGGCAGCGGGCCGCCCTGGCCCAGGTGCTGCTGACAGACGCGCGCTTTTTGTTGCTGGACGAGCCTGCGGCGGGCCTGGATGTGCGCCGCCAGCATGAATTTTTGACGCTGGTGAGGGAACTGGCGCACAGTCGGGAAAAAGGCGTTTTGGTCAGTGCCCACGATCCGAATCTGGCGCTGCGATATGGCGACCGGGTATGCGTGCTGACCTGGGGACGGGCAGAAACCTTTGAACGCACGGAGGAGCTGGGCGGGATCCTGGCGGAGGCTTTGCGGGAAAGCTATGGCGAAGCCCTGTGTTACGGCCCCTGCCAGGCCTTTGACTGGAGAGAAGACGAAAGGGGAGAGAACCTTTGTTCACTGCACGAAACTATGTGAAGGCCGCGTCGCTGGAAGAGGCCTGGACGCTGAATCAGAAGCGCTCCAACGGAGTTCTGGGGGGCGGCTGCTGGATGCGGCTGGCCCGGCGGCGCTACGATACATTGATCGATTTGAGCGGCCTGGGGCTGGAAGGTGTGCGGGAGGAGGACGGCGCGCTGTTTCTCGGCGCCATGACCACCCTGCGGGAGGTGGAGGAAAGCCCTGTGCTGCGGGGCGCCTTCGGCGGCTATTTC
>CALDMR010000056.1 GCA_937915065.1 uncultured Clostridia bacterium | reverse complement strand
CTTACAATCAGCCCAAGAGCCTGCCCTACGCAACGGAAAATCCCTGGGGCTGATCGACCGCCTGAGGGATAAAAGCAAGGATATATTATAATGTACCCCCTTTGCCGGATATCCGGTAAAGGGGGTACATATCATATTTGGGGCTGTAATTTGGAAGGCGCCTGCGATGGGCGCAGGATCTCTCCGCCGCCGGGATCGTTACAGTTCTCCGATGTATTTTTTCCGATATTCTTTGGGCAGCATTTGATAGTGCTCCTTAAATACGGAGGAAAACCGGCTTTGGCTGTCGTAGCCCACGGTCAGGGCGATATCTGCGATCTTCATATTGGACGAGCGCAGAAGCTGGGCCGCATACTCCATCCGGTGCTCTCGGATATGGGCTGCAATGGATTTGCCGTAAACCGCCTTGAACATGGTTTTCAGGGTGGTGGGGTTCATCAGATATTGCTTGGACAATGCCTCGATGGAGCAGCGCTGAGCCAAGTTCCGGGTCAGCTGATCGTGGATCTGGCGGATGATCTCCACCTGCTCGGTTTGGTATTCGGACAGGCGCAGTTCATGGCTGCTGTCCAACCGGCTTAGCTGGATCAGAAGCTCCAGCACCTTGATTTTCCGATACGCCAGCTGGATGTCCTTCGGCGGCTGATACAACGCCCGGAAAATCTGCTGAAGGGATTCGCTTGCGGTCAGAACCGTACAGCTTCTGTCCCTGCAGTATTTTTCCCGCAGCAGTTCCCCGGTGATGTGAGTGCCTTCTAACAGGGCAGGGGGATTTGAAGTCAGTTCGTCCAATGCCATGGCGAGAACGATGCCTTGATATGCCCCGCTGGGCAGATCCACCGCTGCATCGATGGGGGCATCCATCGTATGGATCGAAACATCGCCGGGGGACAGGGTGAACCGGGGCTCACCGCCGATGCCCCAGCCGATCCTGCCGGAAATGCAGTAGTGGACGATCAATACATCTTCCAATGGTTCATGGCAGAAATGCAGGGGGCGATCCCCGGATGCACGGAGGAAGGTCAGCGCGATACCGGGATAAAGCTCGATGATCTCAGCGTCCTGCTGACCGCAGATATGCCGCAGCGACGATAGAATTGCAAGGTGTGGGGCAGTCATCCGGGTACCTCCTTCTCAATCCGGGCAAGCGATGGCTATCACCTGCTCAATGGTCCTGTGGAGCAGCTGAGCTTGGCTGCTGTTGGATGCCCGGTAATAGACTTCTTTTCCTTCTCTGCGGCTCACGATAAGAGCGCAGCTGCGGAGCACACGCAGGTGATGAGAAACAGCCGGCCCAGACATTTCCATCAACGCAGAAATATTGATGACACACTGCTCGGTGTGGCACAGAAGCCAAAAAATACGCAGTCTGGTGGTATCGCTGAGCTGCTTGAAAATATCTGACGCGGTTTCAAATTTCTGCACCTGATGAAGCGCGGATCCGATGGAACTCAGATCGTTCTGAACATCATGTTCATGGGGCAGGATAGCATGATTCATCGCCATTTCTCCTTTTTCGCTTGTTTGGAAATACATTTCGCCCGTTTGGAAGAGAGTGAGCGAAATGCATTGACTTCTTCCGTCATGGGTATTATACTACAAGTACAACGATTAAGCAATGATTTAATCGATAAAATGATTTGATATGGAAGGGGATCTTTCGATGAAAAAGACTTATAAGATCGAGGTTGACTGCGCCAACTGCGCGAATTTGATGGAAGAAGCTGCCCGCAAGACGGCAGGCGTTGCCTCCGCCACCGTGAACTTTATGACCCAGAAGATGATCGTGGAGTTCAGCGAGGGTCAGGATGCGGCTCAGGTGATGGGCAATGTGCTGAAGGCCTGCAAAAAGGTGGAGCCTGACTGCGAGATCTTCCTGTAATCGTGGGGGAAAGCGCCCGGAGAGCGCAGGCTTTCCGGCGCTTTTCTGCCTTTTATACATCAACAATTAAGCAATTATAGAAAGGAGTGCTACTATGCAGGAATGGATTGAAAGCGGCCTGCTGATCGTTGTCACGATCCTGTCTGTGGTTCTGCTGCTCATCGGCAGAAGAAAAAGCAGCGGCATGACCAAGAAGCAGAAGGTCATGCTGTGGCGCATCTTGACTGCAACCGTGCTGCTGCTGGTGCTGCAAACGCTGGGAGCGGAAGCCTTCGACCGGATGGGAGCAGCCGGACGGTGGGTGCGTTTGGCGGCCTATGTGGTCGATTACTTGATTATCGGATATGACATTCTGAAAAAAGCGTTTCGGGGCATCTGCAACCGGCAGGTGTTTGATGAGAACTTCCTGATGGCGGTGGCCACGCTGGGTGCATTGGCTCTGGCAGTCTATGAAAATGGCGAATATATGGAAGTCATCGCCGTTATGCTGTTCTATCAGGTGGGTGAATGGTTCCAGAGCTATGCGGTGGGAAGAAGCCGCCGCAACATCAGCGATCTGATGGATATTCGCCCGGACTATGCCAATGTGGAGCGGGACGGCAAGCTGGTGAAGGCAGATCCCGAAGAAGTGGAGATCGGAACCATCATCATTGTCCAGCCCGGCGAAAAAGTGCCCATTGACGGCGTGATCGTGGAGGGCGCTTCGACGCTGAACACGGCTGCCCTGACCGGCGAATCGCTGCCGAGAGATGCGAAGGCCGG
>CALDMR010000055.1 GCA_937915065.1 uncultured Clostridia bacterium | reverse complement strand
TTCAAGGAGTTTTACATAGATGATTAGAGTATTATTTATTTGCCACGGCAATATATGCCGCAGCCCGATGGGGGAATTTTTGTTGAAAGATCTGGTGCGGCAGCAGGGGCTGGAGACGGAGTTTGAGATTGCTTCGGCCGCCACTTCTACGGAGGAGATCGGAAACGGCGTGCACCCCGGAACCCGGGCGATCCTGGAAAAGCTGGGCATTTCCTGCGCAGGGAAAAAAGCCCGGCAGATGACCCGGGAGGATTATTACGATTACGATTACGATTACCTGATTGGCATGGACAGCGCCAATGTGCGCAACATGGCCCGGATCGCCGGAGGTGACCGGGACGGAAAAATCTACAAAATGCTGGATTTTACAGAGCGGGGCGGCGATGTGGCGGACCCGTGGTATACCGGGGATTTCGAAACGACTTACCGTGATATTCGCGAAGGCTGCGAAGCTTTTCTGAAAAAGCTGGCAGAAACGGCGGGATAATTGTAAACTTTTTTCAAATCTTTTTGGAAACAGAAGATTTTTTTTGCGGAGTTTGTTATAATTGTGCAAATAGCACAGAATAATACAAATTGTGAAATTCCTGAAAGGGGTAAATTGGTGATGGCAGAAAAGGTGTTGGAAAAGGAATGCTCCTTTGAGCGGGTGCTGGGAGCAGATGTGACGGCCCTGCGCGTAAAACTGGGGTGGGACGAGAAAGAAGCTACCCTGGCCGAGCGGATCAAGGGGCATCTGCAGGAGGCTGCTACGGGAATCTCCGCAGCCAGCTTCGATTTGAATCTGGCCGCAATTCTTGAATATGCGGATGGCACCAAGCCCGAACTGGTGTTCCACCATGGCGCGGGCGGCTGCGGCAAAGATGAAGCCGGCGCTGTGCTCCTCAGTCATGACGACCGTACCGGCGCAGGTGCCGGCAGCGATGAAACGCTGCAGATTCATTTGGCCGATGTGCCTGAAGCTGTGGAGCGGATCGTGCTTTTCGTCAATATCAGCAGCGCGAATCTGGTGCATCAGCGATTGGCTGATGTGCCGAATGTATTTGTGCAGATTGAGAGCGAAGATGACTGCGCCGTTCTGTTCCGGGAAGAGGATGCGTTTAAGAGCGAAGATGCGGCGGCGTACTGCTGCTACACCTTTGCTGCGGTGTGCCGTACTGAGTCCGGCTGGGTGCTGCGGGGCATGGCCCGTTACTCCTGCGAGGACTGCGAGCAGGATACGATGACGGCGATTACCGCCCGCTGAAAAGAATAAGGAAAGCCGCCGCAGACAAGTTGTCTGCGGCGGCTTTTTCATCGTTTGGAATTGAAAACCTCAGGCCAACAGGGTTTGTGTCAGCACAATGATCAATGGCATGGTAAGAATGGACAGCAGCGTGCTCATGGATACCAGGCTGACAGACAGCTCGGAATCCTGGGCATAGATGACGGAGAACATGGTGCAGACTGCGGCGGTGGGAGCGCAGAGGGCCACCATGCAGGCCACCAAAGCGGTGGGATCCATGTGCATTACCAACCCCAGCGTCAGGCCGATCAGGGGGATAATGAGCAGGCGTTCTGCTATGGCCAGCCAGGAACGAAAGTCCCGGAAAATGGCGCGCAGCTTGGCATGGGACAGGTGGTAGCCAATGACCACCATCGGGATGGGGGTGTTCAGCGCTGCCAGATAGTCCACCGGTGTGCCCAGGATCTCCGGCAGAGAAGTGGAGGTGAAGAACAGCAGCAGCCCGGCCGCCACACCGATAATACCGGGGTTGGTCAGCAGTTTTTTCACGGACAGCAGCTCTTTGTTGCGGCTCATCATGTAAAGGCCTAGGGTCCAGCTGGTCAGATTGAACACGGCCAAATAAGCGGCGCCAAAAAACAGTCCGTCGGGCCCCAGCAGGGCATTTTCCAAAGGCAGGGCCATAAAGCCGCAGTTGGAAAAAATAGCGGAAAACCGGTAAACGCTTTCGCGGCAAGGCTGCTGATCGTGCAGGGTGAAGCGGGCCAGCAGCCAGGCGATTGCGGTGGTGAGAACGGCAAACAAAACTGCCTGCACAAAGATCCCGGCCAATGCCGCGTCAAAAGGCCGCTGGAAAGCCTGGATCATCACGCAGGGGGTAACGATATACAGCACAAAGTCTGTCATTCCGGTGACGGCGGTATCCGCCAGAAATTTTGTTTTTCCGCAGACATAGCCAACGCCGATCAGCATAAAAAGGATGATCACTTGTTGGCCGACGGTCAGGAAATTTGCAAGCATGGAAAAGAACCTCTCTCTTTGGCAGGAATGCTTTTATTATAAAAGTTGATTGTGCAATATGCAATAGGGCTGATGTGAAAAATTGTACAAAATAGAAAGAACAGCCGGGGCGAAACCTTGGCTGTTCTTGTTATAGGATAGATAGGCTGTATTGTGTCAGCAGGATTATGCAGGGCATGGTGAGGATGGACAGCAGCGTGCTGAGGGAGACGAGACTGACGGACAGCGCGGCGTCCTGCTTAAAGCTGACGGCAAACATGGTGCAGATGGCGGCGGTGGGCGGACAAAGGGCGATGATGCAGGCCAACAGGGTTGTAGCGTCCATTTTTGCTGCCAGGCCGAGAAACAGGCCGATGACGGGGATGATGAGCAGGCGCTCGGCCATGACCAGCCAAGTGCGCAGGTTTTTTAAAATGGGGGTGATGCGGGCATGGGACAGGTGGTAGCCAATAATGATCATGGGGACGGGGGTGTTTAAGGCGGCGAGATACCCCACGGGTTCGGACAGAACGGCGGGCAGCGTGGTGGAGGAAAAAAAGAGGATCAGGCCAACGATAACGCCAATGATGCCGGGATTGGCCAATAATTTTTGGGGCTGAAATCCCTGGCGGCCACCGCTGATCACCTGCAGCCCCAATGTCCAGGTAAACAGGGTGTAAACGGCTAGGCAGACTGCGCCGAAGAACAACCCGTCGGCGCCCAGCAAGGCGTTTTCCAGGGGCAGGCCCATGAAGGCGCAGTTGGAAAATAAAACGGCAAACCGGTAAACGCTTTGCTTGCGGCTGTCGGGATCGTGCAGCGTGCAGCGGGCCAGAGCATAGGAAATCAAAAATGTGACGGCGGTAAAGGCGGCGGCCTGGAGCAGGGCACCGGTCAGCGCCGGATCAAAGGTGCGCTGGAATGACTGGACAATGACGCAGGGGGCCACTATGTACAGCACAAAATTGGTTATACCTTCGATGGCGCCGTCAGACAGGAATTTTGTTTTTCCGCAAAGAAAGCCGACGGCGATCAACAAATACAGGATCGCTACCTGCTGTCCCACGGTCAGAAAATGAACCAGCATCGGAAAACTCCTTTGCAAGAGAATGACATACAGCTTTATTATACCGGCAGGAGGGAAAAGACGCAAGACGCGAAAGAAGTGATCTGCCGGGACAGATCACTTCTTTCATATGACAGATAGAAAATGAGAGGATAAAAAGCGATATATGATAAAGGAAAGGGCGCTGTATCGAAAAACGGAGCACGGAACATAGAGGAGAGGAGCCCGGGACATCCGTTTTTCGGAAAAAATGAAAATGGTGCCGGTTGGAAGAGAGGCAACCTGATACAGCGGCCATGCAGCTTGTTAAGCGATTAACAATCTGCAAATAATTTATAATACTTTTGTACGAAAATGTCAATATCAAATGGATTGATTTTACGATATGAACAAATAAAAAAGAAAAAAGGGAAAACAATGGTGCATTTGTCGCAGACGGGGAGAAATCGAGGGCGCAAAAAGCTCCCGCCGGCCACAGGGCGGCGGGAGCACGGCAATGGTGTGGGCGGGGATCAGAAGCGGAAATCCCGGGCGCCCTGTTCAATTTCGCCGAGATACTGGACAACGCGGTCGTGTACCAGTTTGCGGGGGATATTGCCGATTTCCCGGTCGATCAGCTTCAGCCCCACGGCGCGGGTTTCGGGGGAGGCATAATCGACCAGATATTCCTTCAGTGTCATCAAGGCGTTGGGGTGGCAGCAGTTCTGGATCTCGCCGTTTTTGCACAGGGACATAAAGCGGTCGCCGGTGCGGCCGGCGCGGTAGCAGGCGGTGCAGAAAGATGGAATATAGTCCATCTCCATCAGCCAGCGCACCACTTCATCCAGACTGCGCTGGTCGGACACATCGAACTGGGCGGTATCCTGGGGGCGCACTGCTTCCTGATAACCGCCCACGCTGGTGCGGGAACCGCCGGAGATCTGGGAGATGCCCAGGTGCAGTACCCGCTCCCGGGACTGCTGGCTTTCGCGGGTGGAAACGATCATGCCGGTATACGGCACGGCGATACGGATGCAGGCCACCAGCTTGGCAAAAATATCGTCGCTGATGGCATTGGAGAAAGCGCCCGGGTCGATATCGTCGGCAGGGCAGATCCGGGGCACACTGATGGTGTGGGGGCCCACGCCGTGCACGGCTTCCAGATGCTCCGCGTGCATCAGAAGGCCGCAGAACTCATAGCGGTACTGCTCCAGGCCGAACAGGACGCCCAGGCCCACATCATCGATCCCGCCTTCCATGGCCCGGTCCATGGCTTCGGTGTGCCATGCATAGTCATGCTTGGGGCCGGTGGGATGGAGCTTTTCGTAGTTTTCTTTATGATAGGTTTCCTGAAAGAGAATATAAGTACCAATGGCTGCATCCCGGAGTTTTCGGTAATTCTCCACGGTGGTGGCGGCAATGTTCACATTCACCCGGCGGATGGCGCCGTTCTTATGCTTAATGGAGTAGATGGTGTTGATACATTCCAGGATATAATCGATGGGGTTGTTCACGGGGTCCTCGCCGGCCTCAATGGCCAGCCGCTTGTGCCCCATATCCTGCAGGGCGATGACCTCGCGGCGCACCTCTTCCTGGGTCAGCTTTTTGCGGGGAATGTGCTTGTTCTGCCCGTGGTAGGGGCAGTAAACACAACCGTTGACGCAATAGTTGGACAGGTACAGGGGGGCGAAGAGAACGATGCGGTTGCCGTAAAAATCTTTTTTGATCTGTTCTGCCAGGGCGAAGATTTTTTCGTTTTCCTCCGGCAGTTCGCAGGCCAGAAGTACGGAGGCTTCCCGGTGGGAAAGACCGCGGCACTCCTTTGCCTTCTCCAGGATCTGTTCGATGTATTCCTTGTCGTTTTTGTGCTGTTCCGCCCACTCGAGGGAGTCCAGGATCTCCGCGTCGTTGATGAATTCTTCTGCGCGGAGGGATTTGGGATCATACATAGCGCTTGTTTCCTTCCTTCTATCCATTTTTTTGAGATGACTGTGCCGGGGAGCATAAGGGGCTGTCGCCCCGGTCGATGCACAGGGTATATCCGATGGCGGTCAGGCGCTGCTGTAGATGGGAGCAGCACTGGGCAGACTCGTCGCCGGTGCAGATTTTGTTATCATACAGGAGGTATTTTTTTCGCACGGAAAGGGGGGAAAGGTTCGGCATCACCACATTGGCGCCGGCAAGGATCCCACGTTCGCGGCCATCGCCGGCGGCGGTGCCCAGGGCGGTGGTGGCCGGCAGAAGCACCTGGGGCAGCATCAGCCGGACGCAGGACAGCAGAAACAGCGTTTGCTCCGTGCTCCCAGCAGCCTGGTGGGCAAACGGCGTCTGGTGGTGGGGCAGAAAGGGACCGATCCCTACCATGTGGGGCTCCAGTTCCTGTAGAAACAGGAGATCTTCGGACAGGGTTTCCGTTGTTTGCCCCGGCGAACCTACCATAAATCCGGCGCCGACCTGAAAACCGATGTCCTTCAAGGTTCGCAGGCAGTCCAGGCGATGGGCCAGGGACAGGTTTGCGGGATGGAGCATGCGGTAATGGCCTGCGTTGGCTGTTTCGTGGCGGAGGAGATAGCGGTCTGCTCCGGCGTCGAAAAAGGATTGATACACGGCCCTGGGCCGCTCGCCCACGGACAAGGTCACCGCACAATCGCCGTGGCGGGCCTTGATGGATTCCACGGTGCGGCAGAGCTGGGCATCGGAAAAACCGGGATCTTCGCCGCCCTGGAGTACAAAGGTGCGAAACCCCAGGCGGTAGCCATCGTCGCAGCAGGCGAGAATCTCTTCCAGCGTGAGGCGGTAGCGCTCTGCCTGGCGGTTTCCGCAGCGGATTCCGCAGTAGAAGCAGTCATTTTTGCAGTAATTGCTGAACTCGATCAGACCGCGCAGATAAATCCTGGCACCGAAGTGCTTTTGCGCTTCAGCCCGGGCCAACTCCGTCAGCAGGCTGTGATCCTCCGGCGTGTGTTCATCCAATAGGGCGCGCCATTGGGCCCGATCCAGCCGGTGGGTTTGATGCAGTTGTCGAATCAAAGAAGCGGCAGCGGACATAGAACCCTCCTGAAACATATTGGTGGAATCAGTATACTATAAAAAAGATTCTTTTTCGTTGCCGATGCAACGAAAAAGCCCTTTGAAAGGCGGAGCTTTCAAAGGGCTTTTCTTATGTGTGGTGGATTGTGAACCGGTTTTTGCGGAAGTCGATCATGCCGGAGCGGCGCATGCGGGACAGCTCTCGGGACAGGGCGGTTCGCTCTACCCCCAGGTAGTCCGCCAGGGCGCTGCGATCCATATCCAGCACAATGGTTCGGGATTTCTGCAGCAGCAGTTGTTGGGAGAAAAAGGTGATGAGCTTTTCCCAAATGGATTTTTTGGACAGGATCTGTATCCGGTCGTTGAAGCGCAGGCTGCGCCCGGCCAGGGTGCGGATGAAATTCGCGCCGAAACGGGCGCACAGAGGGTCTGAGAAAAAGATGGGATCCATCAGGGCGGCACCCTGAAACCACAGAACGGCGCTTTCCTGGGTGGCTAAAACGCAAATGGGCGATTCTGCCGCGCCGGAGCACACCAGGGCTTCGGCAAAGGTGCTCCCGGGGGCCACCGTGTTCATTACAATGTGGTTGCCGTCCATATCGTCCATAAAAACCTGCACAGAGCCGGAGAGCAGCAGCGCAAAGGCGGGGATCGGGTCTCCGGCGGTGATCAGGTAGGAGCCCTTGGCATAGCGGCGCTCACCTGCATGCAGCAGGGCGCACAGCCGCTCTGTCTCTGCCGGAGAGATCCCGGAAAAAAGGCTGGATTTTTGCAAAATATCGCGTTCCTGTGGCTGCATGCGGCGCCCCCTCCCTGCGGTTTTACTTCAGTATAGCGGAAGAAGCGGCGACCGTCAATGCGTCTGAAGCAGGTGATAAAAACGCCGAATTCTGGGGATTAAAACTGTAATAATCAACAGAAGCGGTGGGATATTCACAAAAGATCGTTAAAAATCAAACAAATAGTGTGGCGTTTGTACAAAAAAACGGAAAATTGAAAGATATTTTTGTTGTGGTGTGTATGGACGAAAATGTGGGCGTTCTCTATAATA
>CALDMR010000054.1 GCA_937915065.1 uncultured Clostridia bacterium | reverse complement strand
TATTCCCGGCGCATTTTTGGGCGGTATTTTGCTGGGTGTGATCGAAGTGTTCAGCCGTGCTTACATTTCCCAGGAAATTGCCGACGCCATCGTCTTCGGTGTGTTGATTGTGGTGTTGCTGGTCAAACCTGCGGGACTGCTGGGCAAGCAGGTCAGCGAGAAAGTCTGAGGTGTGGGGCATGCAAACTATGAAAAATCTGATGCATCGCCGCAAGGACTCCGTGATCGCCTTTGGCATTGTGATCGTGGCTTATGTTGTGATGCAGTCTTTGGTGCTGTCCGGCAATATCTCCAACGCACTCAGCGGCCTGTTGGTTCCGATTTGCGCATATATTGTCATGGCGGTTTCCCTGAACCTGACTGTGGGTATCCTGGGTGAACTGTCTCTGGGCCATGCGGGCTTTATGTCTGTGGGTGCATTCACGGGTATCGTTGTTACCTCTGTGCTGGCCGACAGCGTGGGTTCGCCCATGCTGCGCCTGCTGATTGCCATGGTCTTTGCGGCTGTGGCTGCGGCCATTGTGGGTGTGATCGTGGGTGTACCTGTACTGCGCCTGAAGGGCGACTATCTGGCCATTGTTACGCTGGCGTTCGGCGAGATCATCAAAAACCTGATCACGGTGCTCTATGTGGGCATCGACTCCCGCGGCCTGCATTTCGGCATTATCAAACCCGGCTTTGTGCTGGAAGAGGGCGGAAAGATGATCATCAACGGCCCCATCGGCGTTTCCGGTATTGATAAGATCTCCACCTTTACCGCGGGTTTTGTACTGATTTTGGTCACGCTGTTCCTGGTGCTGAACCTGATCAACAGCCGCCACGGCCGCGCCATTATGGCTGTGCGCGACAACCGCATTGCCGCCGATTCTGTCGGCGTGTCCACCACCCGTTTCAAGCTGATGGCGTTCGTGATCTCGGCTGCCTGTGCCGGTATGGCGGGCACCCTGTATGCCATGAACTATTCCACGGTTACTGCGGCCAAGTTTGACTTCAACCTGTCGATCCTGGTGCTGGTGTTCGTGGTGCTGGGCGGCCTGGGGAATATCTGGGGTTCGATTATTGCCGCCGCGCTGCTGACGCTGCTGCCGGAGCTGCTGCGCGCACTGAATTTCAACGATTACCGCATGCTGGTCTACGCAATTTTGCTGATTGCGCTGATGCTGTTTAATAACTCCGGCCTGAAAGAGCGGCTGTTGGAGCGCCGTGCCGTAAAAAAGGCGAAAGCGGCGGAAGAAAAAAAGGGGGTGGCGTAAATGGCTTTGCTGGAAGTAACAGATCTGGGTATTTCCTTCGGCGGCCTGCGCGCCGTGGATGAATTGAACATGTCCTTGGAGCAGGGGGCGCTGGTCGGTCTGATCGGCCCCAACGGCGCCGGAAAAACGACAGTGTTCAATATGCTGACCGGTGTTTACCGCCCCACAGACGGCGGTATCCGTTTGGACGGACAGAACCTGGTGGGGAAGAAACCCCACGAAATCTGCAAAATGGGCATTGCTCGTACTTTTCAGAATATCCGCCTGTTCGGCAAACTGTCGGTGTTGGATAATGTTAAGGTGGGCTTTCACAACGAGGTGACCTATTCCCTGGCGGAGAGCCTGCTGCATGTGGGTTCTTACCGGAAAAAGGAGCGGCAGATGGATGAGCGGGCCATGGAGATCCTGCGGGTCTTTGACCTGGACGGCCAGGTGGACTACAAGGCGTCTAACCTGCCCTATGGCAAGCAGCGCAAGCTGGAGATTGCCCGGGCCCTGGCCACAGATCCGAAGCTGTTGCTGCTGGATGAACCCGCTGCGGGCATGAATCCCAATGAGACTGCGGAACTGATGGAGACCATTGAACTGGTGCGCAAGGAGTTCAATGTGACGGTGCTGCTGATCGAGCATGACATGCGCCTGGTCTCGGGTATCTGTGAATATTTGTATGTGCTGAACTTCGGCCGCCTGCTGGCGGAGGGAACGCCCTCTGAGGTGCTGAGCAATCCCGAGGTCATCACGGCATATCTCGGCGGCTGAAGGAGGAAGACAAAGTATGGCAATGCTGGAAGTAAGCAATCTGAATGTCTATTACGGCCTGATCCATGCGCTGCATGACGTATCCTTTGAGGTCAACGAGGGAGAAGTGGTGGCGCTGATCGGCGCCAACGGCGCCGGAAAAACCACAACGCTGCATACCGTGACCGGTTTGCTGCCGTCAAAAAGCGGTAGAGTGGTGTTTGAGGGGAAGGATATCACGAAAAAACCGGGCCATGCCATTGTGCGCCTGGGTATGGGCCATGTGCCGGAGGGCCGCCGGGTGTTTGCAAATCTGACGGTGGAAGAGAATTTGCGCATGGGGGCTTATACCCGGCCCAAGGGTGAGGTGCCGGATTCCCTGAAGGAAGTTTACAGCTGGTTTCCCCGGCTGGAAGAACGCAAAAAGCAGGCGGCGGGCACCCTGTCTGGCGGCGAACAGCAGATGCTGGCCATGGGCCGGGCCATGATGTCCAAGCCCCGGCTCCTGCTGCTGGATGAGCCTTCCATGGGCCTGTCCCCACTGTTTGTCGGCGAGATCTTCAAGATCATTGAGAAAGTTTCTGCGGCAGGAACCACGGTGCTGCTGGTGGAACAGAACGCAAAAAAGGCCCTCTCCATTGCAGACCGGGCCTATGTGCTGGAAACGGGACGCATCAGCAAGGAAGGCCGGGCTGCGGATCTGCTGAACGACGATTCCATTAAAAAAGCCTATTTGGGCGAATAAAAGGAGGGGCCGGTATGAAACCGTATATTATTACCATTGCCCGGCAGTATGGCTCCGGTGGAAAAACCGTGGGCAAAATGCTGGCAAACAAGCTGCAGATCCCCTTTTATGGCCGCGAGATCATTGCGATGGCATCGGAAGATAGCGGCATCAACCCGGTGCTGTTTTCCGACGAACAGCTCAAGCCCGATCTGGTGACCCGGCTGCGCAATCACCGCAATCGGGATACGAGCGTGCAGAACGAAAGCAATAAATCTTATCTGACGGACGATGCACTGTTTGAGTACCAGGCAAAGGTGATTCGCCAATTGGCAGACATGGGGCCCTGTGTGCTGATGGGCCGCTGCGCCGATTATGTGCTGCGGCAGCGCACAGATGTGGTGCGTGTGTTTGTGCATGCCGATGCAGCTTTCTGCCTGGAGCAGGCCATGAAGGTCAATTCCATGGAACGGGAAGATGTGCAGAAAAAGATTGCGCATATTGATGACTATCGTGCGAAGTTCTATAAGCACCATACGGGGCGGGATTGGTATGACGCCCGAAATTATGACCTGTCGCTGAACAGCGGTGTGCTGGGCTTTGAAGGCACTATGCAGGAGATCCTGCAGTATCTGGAAGTCCGTTCCCAGCTGGAAGCGGAAAATGGATAATAAAAGCGCCCTCCGGCCAATGAACCGGAGGGCGCTTGTTGTATAAAAGAGGATTATTTTTTCTGCTGCCAGTCCACGGAATGGGGACCGGTGCCGGGATAACAGTCGAAGCGCACAACACCCACGGGCACATAGGGCCCCACAGCTTTTTGGATGCGGCCCACGCCCTCGTTGCCGAAGCCGGGGCACAACTCGATCGTGTCGCAGCCGATGGCGGCCAGCACCTTGGCATATTGCTCTGCCTGGGTATAGCTGTTCACAGTGAAAAAGAGGATGATCGCATCTTCGTTCCGGATGCAGGCGCAATCCCGCCGCGGATCTGCATGAGCAGTGATCAGCAGAAAACCGACCAGCAGTTTTTTCATGGCGCATTCCTCCTTGTATCCAATCTTAAACAATATTATAGTACAATGGCTGCGCGGAAAATGGCACGAATTTGCGGAAAAATAGGACAGCCGTGACCAGTTTGTGCCGCTGCGCTCTTGACAGACACAGGCGGTTTTGGTATAGTACCGCTTGGATAATCAGATATGGCATCCGCTGTCACCGGGCAGCGGAAGAAATGCCCCCGGACGTTCCGATAGGTCTTTGGTTGGAGCGTCAGGGGTTTTTTGTATGCCAATGAAATCAGAAAAGGAAGTGGAAGCAATGGAAGAAACGGTATCGCGGCGCTTTGCGCGCTATTTGGCGCCCAGTGTGCTGAGTATGATTGGCCTGTCCTGCTATATTTTGGCAGATACCTTTTTTATTTCGAATAAAGTGGGCGCTATTGGTCTGGCGGCGCTGAATTTTGCAATTCCGACCTACAGCGCTATGAATGGTATCGGCCTGATGCTGGGCGTGGGCGGCGCCACGCTGTTTGCTATTCACCGTGCCCGCGGTGAAACGGAACAGGGAAACCGGGCTTTTACTCAAATGATTCTTTTCGGTGCGTTGATTAGTGTAATTTTTATGCTGGTGGGCTGGTGCGCATCTGAGCCGCTGGCAGCGCTGCTGGGGGCCAATGAAGATGCAGTTGGGCTGACGAGCATGTACATTGCGGTGCTGCTCACCTTTGCGCCTTGTTTCACCCTGAATAATATTCTGGTGGCCTTTGTTCGAAACGACGAGGGGCCGCGGCTGGCCATGGCGGCCATGCTCAGCGGCAGCTTTGTGAATGTGGTGCTGGACTATGTGTTTGTGTATCCCCTGGATATGGGGATGTTTGGCGCGGCACTGGCTACGGGAATCTCGCCCACGGTCAGTTTGCTGGTGCTGCTGTGCGGCCATATCCTGCGCCGCAGAAACAGTTTTCACCTGCGCCGCTGCCTGCCGTCTTTCAGAATTGCGGCAAAATGCTGCGGTTTGGGCATTTCGGCGTTTATCGGCGAAGTGTCCTCCTGCATTGTGATCCTGGTGTTCAATATGGTCATTTTCGGCCTGGCGGGGAACCTGGGCGTGGCAGCCTATGGCATTGTGGCAAACACAGCCTATGTGGTCATCAGCATTTTCAACGGTGTGACCCAGGGCAGTCAGCCGCTGATCTCGGATTACTATGCGCGGGGAATGGACCGGCAGGAGCATCAAGTGATCCGCTACGGATTGATTACTGCTGTGGTGCTGGGCGGCGTGGTCTGGTTGGGCGTGACGGTGTTTGCTCCGCAGATTGCGGAAATCTTCAATAGTGCCCATGATCCCGTGCTGACAGACTTGGCGATCCCCGGGCTGCGCATTTATTTCGTGGGCTTCTGGCTCACCGGTGTGAACTTGATGCTGGCCGCTTCCTTTGCGGCGGTGGAGCAGACCCGGGCGTCTTTTGTCGTATCCATCAGCCGCGGCCTGGTGGGCGTGGTGGCGCTGGTGTTGGTGCTGTCCCGCCTGTGGGGGATGGCTGGTGTGTGGTGTTCGTTCCCTGCGACCGAAGCTCTGACCCTGGTGGTGGCCCTGGTGCTCTTTTGGCGGACGCGCAGGGCGGCATAAGAAGCATAGGAAACAAAAGGGGAAACGGCATACCGTTTCCCCTTTTTTATCGAGAACCATAAAAATTATGATTTTTTTGCACCGTTTTGATGAATTGCAGCGTATACAGAATAGAAGGGAGGAGGCGCTACGATGAATGATGCGAGGCTGCTGCAAATGCTGCGCGAGGGAAAAGAAGAGGGGGGCCGGGCGCTGTGTGCCCAGTATGCGCCGCTGGCTGCAGCCATTGCGCGGCGGGTGCTGAGCACCCGTCCGGAGGATGTGGAAGAAGTGGCGGCGGACACCGTGCTGACAGTTTGGCAGAAGCGGGACGCGCTGCGGGCTGACACGCTGCGGGGCTTTGTGATCACCACAGCCCGCAATCTGGCCATTGACCGCTGGCGGCAGCTGCGGCGGCGCCAAGAAGTACCGCTGTTTGGCTGCGATCAGGAAGACACGGCATTTTTGGAAGCGGGGCTGTTGGGGGAAGAGCTGCAGAAGCAGATCCTGGCGGTCTTGCCGCCCGATGGGGAAATTTTTCTGCGGCACTATGTGCTGCTGGAAAGTGCGAAGGAGATCGGGGCAGGGTTTGGTTTGACGGAAAGCGCGGTGCGGGCCCGGCTGCACCGCACGCGGAACATATTAAGACAGGAGGTGGATCAGAATGGATGAATTCTATCGAGCAATCGGGAAACTGGAAACAGAGGCGGCGCCCCTGGATGAATCGGTCCGGCAGCGTATCACGGCGCAGGTGGAGGCGGCTTGCGGGCGACGGCGGAAGAAGCGGCGGCTGGTCATACTGGCCGTGGCGGCAGCCCTGGCGCTGACAGCCTGCACTGCCGCGGCTGTACGGTGTCAGGATTGGTTTTCCTTTGTGTCATCTCCCGGCAGCGAGGCAGTGACGCAGAAGCTGTTTTCCGATATGGGCATGGTCATTGGCGATATGGTGACAGATGCGGAAACGGGTGTTTCCGTGACGCTGGATGGCTGCCTGTACGACGGGGTGCGCATGGCCTTGGCGCTGACGGTGACAGGGATGGATCTGGAAGACCAGGGGCAGATGTTTGCTTCGGGGGATGCTGAGGAAATCTGGCTGATTTCTGAAACGGCCCTGGAGCGGACGGCTGCGCTGCTGCAGGAAGCGGATGGGTCGGCGGAGAAAGATACGGAGCATTCTGTGTTGGAGACCATGAAGCGCTTTGGAGGACGGCCCCAGGGCCTTTACATTTTGAAAACGGAGGAGGATGCCGGGGAGGTACACCTGGAGGTGGTGAGCGACCTTTCCGATTTGGGTTGTGTCCAGAGCGGCGATACGATGCAGTTTTATCTGAAAAATGTCTCTTATCGGGACGATGTGGTGCTCGCTGGAGAATTCCTGTTCTGCTTTGCGCTGCCGGAACGGGATCTGGCCCGCAGGTTTGGTGCCATGACGGCGGAAACGGCGGAGGGAACCATGAAAATCGAGGAACTGACGATCCTGCCTTCCGGCGTTTATGCAGATTGCGATGGACCGGCGACAGACGATGCGGCCCGGAGCGCAGTCCAGTTCAGCCAGGTGCGGCTGCGGGATGGGAGCACCTACGGGTTTCAAAGCCGCCGGAGCAGCGTAACAGATGGCAGGGTGACAGCGTTGAGCGGCGTTTATGCGCAATGGCAGTTTATCAGTCCGGGAGAAGTGGACGCCGTCTGTATCGGCGAGGACACCTGGATTACTTTGGAATAGACGAGGCGAGTTAAATCAAAAAGGGCCGCGGGGCAATGCCCCGCGGCCCTTTTCCGCTGTCGGTCAGATCAGGTTTCAAAAGATTCTGCCACATGCTTCAGTTCCTCAATGATGGGCAGATGCTGGGGGCAGATCTCCTCGCACTGGCCGCAGGCAATGCAGGCGCTGGCCTTGCCATAGCCCACGGAAGAGCGGTTGTAGTACATGGAGGGGAAGTTCAGCCCGCCGTATTGTTTCAGGTTGTTATAGGCTGCAAAATAGGCCGGGATGTTGATGTGCTCCGGGCAGCCCTCCACGCAGTAGCGGCAGGCGGTGCAGGGAACGGCAATGGAGCGGTGAATGATCTCTGTGGCCTGTTCCAGTACGGCGCGCTCCTGGGCGGTCAAAGGCTGGAATTCTTCCATATAGCTCAAGTTGTCCTCCACCTGGCTGAGGTTGCTCATGCCGGAAAGCACCGTGATGCATTCGGGGAGAGAGGCGGCATAGCGGATGGCCCAGGAGGCGGGGGAAGCGTCGGGATGCACGCTGCGCAGCAGCAGTTCTGCATCGTGGGGCAGATTGGCCAGCCCGCCGCCCTTGACGGGCTCCATTACGATCACGTCCTTTTGATGGCGGCAGGCGATCTCGTAGCATCTGCGGGCCTGGACATTTTCGTTTTCCCAGTCGGCATAATTGATCTGCAGCTGTACAAATTCCATTTCCGGGTGGGCTGTCAAAATCTCTTCCAGCAGCTCCGGCTGATCGTGGAAAGAAAAGCCGATGTGCTTTGCCGTGCCGTCGGCCTTGAGCTTTTGCATGTATTCAAAGCCGCCGAAGCGCTCGTTGCGGGCGTAGTATTCCGTTCCCAGGTTGTGGAGCAGGTAATAGTCGAAATAAGACACGCCGCAGCGCTCCAGCTGTTCGGCAAAAAAGCGGTCGTAGTCCTGCTCGCTTTGAATGAGGAAAGAGGGCATCTTGTCCGCCAGCAGGAATTTGTCCCGGTCGTAGCGTTCTGTGAACGCTCTGCGGCAAGCCACCTCGGAAGCGCCCTCGTGATAGGCGTAGGCGGTGTCTACGTATGTAAACCCTTTGGACAGAAACAAGTCTGCCATGGCGTTGACCTGCTCCTGATCGATGCTTTTTTCGTCCTGCGGATCCAGCAGCGGCAGCCGCATGGTGCCAAAACCCAGTTTTTTCATAATGTCAAACCTCCCGATGACGTTGTATTCAGTATAGCACGGCTGAAGAGAAAAAGGAACGGCTTATTATGAGCGCGGCGGAGAAATATGACACCGCCACTGGAAAAATGCGGTGGAATCGTTTATACTGAAAGGGTATTTTGAAAAATGCGGAAAGGAGCGGTGCAGATGCCCATTGGTTTGCTTTATGCCATGCCCAAGGAGGCGGAAAGCCTGTTGGCCGCGCGGTGCGCGTCGGCGGCGGAACAGGCGGCGGGCGTTTTGATTTACCGGCTGCGCGGCGGCAGCGTGGTTTGCGTCGGCGGCGTGGGGAAGGTCAACGCCGCCATGGCGGCCCAGGTGCTGATCGATCGCTGGGGAGTGGATCGGATCATCAATGTGGGCTGTGCGGGCGCATTGGCGGATTTGCCCGTGGGCACGCTGATCCTGGGAACGGACTGTGTGCAGCACGATGTGGATACGACCCTGGCCGGCGATCCGCCGGGGTTGGTATCTACGGTAAACCGGGTGCGTTTTCCCTGCGCGGAGCAGTTGGAAACTATGACCCTGCTGGCAAATCTGGGGTATGTGTTTACGCCCGGCCCCATTGCCACCGGCGACTGGTTCGGCAGGGATTATGCCCGGGCCGGGGCCATCCGGGAAACCTACGGCGCGCTGGTGTGCGAAATGGAGGCCTGCGCGGCGGCGCAGGTGTGCCTGCGCAACGGCGTGCCCTTTCAGGCGTTCAAAGTGGTTTCCGACCACCTGTTTGCCGATTGCCAGGAGGCGGAATATCAGGAAAACTGCGGCAGTGCCATGGCCCGCTTGAACGAAGCTGTGGCGGATTATCTCGATTGGATGGAGGAATAACCAGATGGAAAAGATCGCAAGCTTTACCGTGGATCACACTACATTGCTGCCGGGGATGTATTTGTCCCGGCAGGACGGAGCGGTGGTTACCTATGACCTGCGCTTTAAGCGCCCCAATACCGGAGACCTGCTGAGCAATGCCGAACTGCATTCGGCGGAGCACCTGTTTGCCACGATCCTGCGCAATTCTGCGCAGAAAGATGCGGTGCTGTATTTTGGCCCCATGGGCTGCCAAACGGGCTTTTACCTGCTGGTGGACGGCACAAAGCTGGATCACAGCGGGGCCATTGCGCTGATGCGGCAGGTCTGTGCCCAGGGCGCGGCCTATGAGGGGGATATGCCCGGGAAAAGCGCGGTGGAATGCGGAAACTATCGGAATCTGGATCTGGCGCTGGCCAAGAAACTCTGCGCGGACTATGGCGAGATCCTGGAGAACTGGACAGAGGAAAAGCTGCGCTACTAAGGCGTGTTTACTCAAATTTTGCCCCTCTTTTACTCGGGCGTGGTGGCACGGCGGGGGAGAAGGGCGTAGAATCAGCGGAAGAGAAAGAAAGGGGTCGGGACTATGCCGGCAACATATGCACATTTTCGGGCGGGAGAAACGGTTCGCCGCCGGGTGGATACGGAGGCGCAGCGCGTGATCTGCGCTTATCCTGAATTATATGAGATCGGTCTGCATGGGCCGGATATCCTGTTTTATTATCAGCCCCTTTCCTCTAACCGGGTGAACCGGGTGGGATATGCCATGCACGAAAAATCCGGCGCGTCCTTTTTTGCATATGCGGCCAAGGTGCTGAAAAACCATGGGGGACGGGATGCATATCTCGCTTATATTTACGGCTTTCTGTGCCATTTTGCGCTGGATGTGCGCTGCCATGGGCTGATTGCCGAAAAAATGACCAGAAGCGGCCTTTCCCATGCCGAGGTGGAGGTGGAGCTGGATCGGGAGCTGCTGAGCCTGGACGGGTTTGAGCCCACCCGCAAGAAGCTGACAGGGCATATCGTGCCGTCCCATAAAAATGCAGAGGTGATCGAAGCCTTTTATCCCGGTATTTCCGCGGACGAGGTGCGCCATGCCCTGCGGGGGTTTGTCCGCTATAATGATTTGCTGCGGGCCCCCAATGCACTGAAGCGCCAGGCGCTGTATGCGGCGTTCCGCCTGGCCAAGTGCGATAAAACCATGCATGGCATGGTGATCCGCAGTCAGGCTGATCCCCGCTGTGCCGACAGCACGGATCAACTGCTGGGCCTGTATGCGGAAGGGGAGCGGCTGGCGGTGCGGCTGATCGGAGAATACGGCGCTTACCTGCGGGGAGAGGCGCCGCTGGACGAGATATTCCGCTTCAATTTTGAGTCGCAGCTGCCCGGCGGTAAGGAGACGGCCCTATGAAATTTAAACTGACCAAAAGTGAAAAAAGCTGGATCCTATACGATGTGGGGAATTCTGCCTTTGTGCTGCTGGTGGCGACGATCATGCCCATCTACTTCAATGCGCTGGCTTCCGGCGCGGGGCTGAGCGACACGGCATATCTGGCGTATTGGGGGTATGCAGCTTCGGCGGCTACTTTGGCGGTGGCGGTTCTGGGGCCGGTGCTGGGCACCCTGGCCGACACGCGGGGATTCAAAAAGCCGCTGTTTCTGTGTACCATTCTGGTGGGCTGCATTGGCTGCGTCAGCCTGGGCTTTGCCGGGCATTGGCTGGTGTTTCTGGTGATTTATATCATAGCCAAGATCGGCTATAACGGCAGCTTGATTTTCTATGATTCCATGCTGTCCGACGTGACGGAGCCGGCGCGGATGGATCAGGTGTCTTCCCATGGCTATGCCTGGGGATATATCGGCAGCTGCATTCCTTTTGTGGTTTGTTTGCTGCTGGTGCTGAACTGCGAGACCATCGGTATGACCATGGGCACGGCCATGGCTGTGGCCTTTGCGCTGATCGCGGCATGGTGGTTCCTGATGTCTTTGCCGCTGCTGCGGGGGTATCGGCAGAAGTATTATGTGGAGCGGCGGCCCCATGCGATTGCCGAGAGTTTCCGGCGGCTGGGGCGCACCTTTGCCCATGTGAAGCAGGAAAAGAAGATTTTTATTTTTCTGCTGGCCTTTTTCTTTTATATTGACGGCGTGTATACCATCATTGATATGGCTACGGCTTACGGTACGGCGCTGGGGTTTGCCACTACAGGGCTGCTGCTGGCCCTGCTGCTGACACAGATCGTGGCCTTCCCCTTTGCGATTCTCTTTGGGCGGCTGGCGAAAAAATATGATACGGCACGGCTCATCACCCTGTGTATCGTGGCTTATTTCGGCATTGCGGTGTTTGCCATGTTTTTGGTGCACCAGTGGCAGTTCTGGCTGCTGGCTGTGCTGGTGGGCATGTTTCAGGGGGGCGTGCAGGCCCTGTCCCGCTCTTATTTTACCAAGATTATTCCGGCAGAGCAGTCCGGCGAATATTTTGGCCTGTTGGACATTTGCGGCAAGGGGGCGTCCTTTGTGGGCACAACGCTGGTGGGCGTTGTATCCCAGGTGACCCACAATATTAACCTGGGCGTGGGCGCCATTGCGCTGCTGTTTGCGGTGGGGATCTGCTTTTTCCGCCTGGCAGTGCGCACGGAATCGACTGTGCAAAATCCGTAAAACGGCAAAGAGGCGGCGAAAATGCCGCCCGGTTCCGGCTTTTTGCGCCGTATTTGACTTTTTTTGAAAAAAGATATTGACAAGGGAGAGCCCTGCTGATATACTATATAAGCCGCTTTGAATGGGCACAAGTGCGCGCATTTTGGCGCGCCGCCCCCGAGAGCGAGCCCGTAGTGAAGGAGTTGAAATGTAAAATGCAGGCAATTATCGAAGCATGCGGCAAGCAGTACAAGGTTGCTGAGGGTGATATCCTCTTCCTGGAGAAGTTGGGTGCCGAGGCCGAGGAGACCGTCACTTTTGACAAGGTGCTGGCTATTCTGGATGGCGACAAGGCTACCTTTGGTGCTCCCGTGGTCGAGGGCGCTAAGGTTGAGGCCAAGGTCGTGAAGAACGGCAAGGGCAAGAAGATCATGATCTTCAAGTACAACCCCAAGAAGGGCTATCGTAAGCGTCAGGGCCATCGTCAGCCTTACACCAAGGTTGAGATCGGCAAGATCTCCGTCTAAGTCATGACCACGGTTTCATTCCATACGGAAGAAAGCCGGATCGTCGGATTTGACGTGAAGGGCCACAGCGGTTACGCCGAAGAGGGCTGCGACATTGTTTGTGCCGCGATCACCAGCGCCGTGCGCCTGGTGGAATGCTCCCTGAACGACGTACTTGGTCTGGGCGCTGCCGTAAATGTAAGTGAGAAGTCCGCGAAGATCGCATTTCGTCTTCCCGGCGGTCTCTCTGCATCTGCGGATCATACCTGTCAGACGGTTTTAACCGGACTGATGGTCTACCTGACGGAACTCCACGATGAGTTTCCTGACAACATTACTGTTTTGGAGGTGTAACGTATCATGTTAAAGATTGGTCTTCAGTTCTTCGCTCATAAGAAGGGCGTTGGTTCCACCAAGAACGGCCGTGACTCCGAGGCCAAGAGACTGGGCGCAAAGCGCGCAGACGGTCAGCACGTGCTGGCTGGCAACATCCTGGTTCGTCAGCGCGGCACCAAGATTCATCCGGGCACCAATGTGGGCATCGGCAGTGATGATACCCTCTTTGCAACTGCATCCGGCGTTGTGCGTTTTGAGCGCCTGGGCAAGGATCGCAAGAAGGTTTCTGTGTATCCCGTCGCTGAATAATGAATTCTGAGAAATGGCCCGAACCACCGCGTTCGGGCCATTTTTTGTAAAATCTGAATGAAACACTGAAAACGAAAAATACTAAAATCAAAGAATAGGGAGGTGGCCGAAGATGGCAGCATCCTTTGTGGATAAGGCGCGCATCACTGTGAAGGCCGGCAAGGGCGGCAACGGTGCGGTGGCGTTCCACCGGGAAAAATATATTGCGTCCGGCGGGCCGGACGGCGGCGACGGCGGCCGCGGCGGCGATATCATCGTGCAGGTGGACGACCATATGTCCACGCTGATGGATTTCCGCTATAAAAGAAAATATGTGGCCGGCGATGGCGTGGATGGTCAGGGCGCCCGCCGTTTTGGTAAGGACGGCCAGTCCCTGACGATCAAAGTGCCCCGGGGTACGCTGAACCGCGATGCGGAAACCAACGAGATCATCCATGATATGTCCGATGCTCAGCCCTTTGTGCTGTGCCGGGGCGGCCGGGGCGGCTGGGGCAACTGCCATTTTGCCACGCCCACCCGCCAGGCGCCCCGCTTTGCCAAGGCCGGTATGCCCGGCGAGGAGCATGATGTGGTGCTGGAATTGAAGCTGCTGGCGGATGTGGGCCTGGTGGGTTTCCCCAATGTGGGCAAGTCCACTCTGCTTTCCGTGGTCAGCAAAGCCCATCCTAAAATTGCCAATTATCACTTTACCACGCTGTTCCCGAATCTGGGCGTTGTGTTTGTGGAGGGCGGCGAATCCTTCGTTATGGCGGATATCCCCGGTATCATCGAGGGCGCATCGGAAGGAGCGGGCCTGGGCCATGATTTCCTGCGCCATATCGACCGCTGCCGTCTGCTGGTTCATGTGGTGGATGTGTCCGGCAGCGAGGGCCGGGATCCT
Organism: uncultured Clostridia bacterium; assembly: GCA_937915065.1. GTDB lineage: Bacteria > Bacillota > Clostridia > Oscillospirales > Oscillospiraceae > Pseudoscillospira. Next base: position 14,613 of record CALDMR010000054.1, on the reverse strand, counting down.
GTGGCAGACTTTGACGCCATCAACGAGGAATTGAAGCAGTATAATGCAGATCTGTCGGAGCGGCCCCAGATCGTGGTGGCGAATAAGAGCGACATCATGATGGACGAAACCTTGCTGGAGCGGCTGCGCGCGCGGGTGGAGCAGGAAGGATATCCCTTGTTTGTGATTTCTGCCGCCGCCCACCAGGGTACCCGGGAACTGGTGCAGACCATTGCCGGAAAATTGCAGACATTGCCTCCGGTGCAGGTATACGAAGATGAATATGTGAAGCGGCCCGAGGTCGTTGATATGACTTCGCCCCTGGAGATCCATGAGGAAGACCATGTGTGGACGGTGGAAGGCAAGTGGCTGGAGCGGTTGATTGCCAATGTTAACTTCGGCGATTATGAAAGCCGGATGTTCTTTGATAAGCAGCTGCGGGAATGCGGCCTGTTTGAGCGCATGGAAGAAATGGGCGTTCAGGACGGCGACCTGGTGTGCATGTACGGCCTGGAATTTGAATATCAGAGATAAGATCCGCAGCATTTCCCTTGTTTGGCGGGGGACTGCGGACGGCAGAAAAAGCAGAGCGAAAAACGCTCTGCTTTTTCGTTTCTGCTGCGGATTTCTTCGCAGACAGCCGCCTGTAAAGGCCTTTCTTACTTAATTTTCTGCTCGTAGTCCTCGATCATCTTCTTGACCATCTGGCCGCCCACAGAACCGGCTTCGCGGGAAGTCAGGTGGCCGTTGTAGCCTTCCTTCAGATCCACGCCGACTTCGGAAGCGGCTTCCATCTTGAACTTATCCATGGCGGCACGGGCCTCGGGGATATTGATCTTATTGGTAGACTTGGACTTAGACATGGCTTTGTTTCTCCTTCTCATTTCAAAAGAATTGATTGGGTATCGCAAGCCTATTTTGTGCATTGCCGGGATCAGTTATGTGCTTCAAATTTTACCTGTTTTTCATGGTTTTGCTGTCAGATCAACGGGGGCAGGAAAGCGATCCGGCGGCTATCTGCGTAAAAAAGATAAAACTCCCTCGATAGAATGAGAGTGGTTGGCCGACCGCATCTCAAAAGACGAGGGGGATATCAATGTTGTTAAAGAAAAAGAAGTACTATGGCCCGTTTGCGGATGAGCCGGTTAACAAGAGCAAATAAAAGCAGCCCCACTTAGTGGGGCTGCTCGTAAGAGTATGCGGACAGCAGGTCGTTTCACCGCGTCTTGGGGCGCGGCCAATATTAGCCCCTTATAGGGCCGGTGCAGGACATCCGTTTTATGGGTGGTTCTAACTCCCATCTAAAAAATGATTCCGTTGTGCGTACATTGTATACAATAATGTGCAATGATGGTATCAAGGCAGCAGCAACATATTAAGATAACTCCAGTTCAATCGCATCCACAACAGCGAGCATTTTATCTGCGATTGTTTGCAACCACTCATTTACCTCTACTTCTTCGAACGCTTCTAATTTGAATAGGTTTCGTTTAACAAGCGTATGCAATTCGGTTGGTAAAAAATCATCTAGTTGTTGAATTTTTGCCTTGACGTTTTCTGAGATTCCTTCGTTGCTTTGTAAATAGGTGTCTAAAGATTTAAAGTATTGTTGGTATGTTTGGTAATAATAATCTACGCTTTCGCATACTGATTCTGGAATAAATGATGTATCTCCGCCATTGTATGTTGTAATGCTTGCTATGTGATATGGATAAGTGGAATAGAAGAGCTCATCACGAACAAAGGAAACTGCTCCCTCAACTTTAGGATCACTGCTTTCTGTCAGGCCTGCAACATCTTTCGTGATAGTGACTAATATCTGATAGTTCCTATCAAAATCTGCTGAAAATAATCTTTCTGAAAGATACTCAGGATCTTCTTGCTCTTGGGTAGTACAGCCCGGCATGGATAAAATCAACAGCAGAGATACTGCAAATATTATAACTTTACGAAACATTATTATCACCGCCTTTCGGGACAAGAATCATAGGTGCGATAGAACCGATAACGGATTCCTGTTCTGCACTTTTTGCACACCGGAACGCTGGATGTTTTGTTTTTAGACACAATTTGCAAAATTAAATTTATTTTATGCGGTTTTGTGGATTGGGTGTTTTGCAGCGCTTAGGGCTATGTCATAGGCCGGGGCGGAGACATGCTTATGATCCATTGCCCTAGCGGTATGAACAATGTGGTGATTACGGGAGTTGCGGAATTTACCAATGTGGCAAGCCCGGAGATATAGGACGGATAAAGAATGCTGCTTGAACATTAGAAGACGTTTTTATCATATCCATATGTAAATTCTCTGGGATACATTAAATCAACAACTTATTATAAATCATTTTATCATTTTGTTTATATTATACAAGACTAAAGAAATATTTCTGAAAAGGTTGCAGAAATTCAAGAGACAGTTCTTTTGTTGGGGGCCTTATTTATATGCAGGTTTTGATGTTGCCCAAGAAAATGTCCAAGTTTTCTTTTTGCGTGGCAAATCCGTAGACTTTTTGAGAGGCGCGGAATTTGATCATACCTCCATCGGTCAGATCGAGACGAATCAGATATTGAAGCGGGATCAGGCTTTTCCGGACTTTTGCCTGCTGGATGCTGCTGAACGGTATGCGGCCATGCCCCTTTATTTCTTTTGAATCGCCTTGCAGCAGGGATACCAGCAGCGCATGTTCGGTCAAACCGAAATAGCCAAAGGTGTAGTTCCGTTTTTGTAATAGTGTGCCGTAGATTGGCGCTTTTAATGTTTCGCCTTTTTCCAGCAGCGCGGAAAGTGCGGGTACCATTTGTTCATAAAATGTCATATTGCGCCTCCCAGCGAAAAGCAAAGCACCGCGGCTGCAAAGAGAATCAGGGAAAGGACTTCGATGCGGATGTCCCGGCATTTGAATACTTCGCGCCCATATTTTTCGTTCCGGAATACCCAGATTTCTTTTCCGATCTGTTTTCGGCCCAGGGGCATAAACAGGCAGCCATGGGCGGTATGGTACTGTTTTCGCCCGATCTTTACGACATAGGCGCGCTTCTTAACGGCGGCGCCGCCCACAGCATAGCCGCACCGCTGTTCTGCAATACCTATGATCTGTCCTTTGCATCGCTCTCCGGTCAAAACGACCCTGTATTTCAAGTATAAAGGAAACAATGAAGCTGCCATGATAAACAATCCCAAAATAATCATATCGTATGGCTCTCTCCTTGCCTTAGTCATCAGGATGTTTTGTTAAAGCGTCTTTTAAGTTTGCGATGCCGCAGCCTCCCATAAAAATGGCGAAACACTCACAGACGGCGACAATCAATATCTTGGCTGCTAAGATGTCCGGATCGACCATATGCCAGGCCTTGAAGGGAAGCAAAGCTATTGCTGCGGCAAGGAGGAGCATTACCACGCCCCAAAGGAGACTCTTTTTTTGCTTTCCTGCATCCGTTAAGTTTTCGTCATAATAAAGATGTCCCGGCCCGGAAAAATTGCAGAAAAATTCCTTGAAAAATGACAGAACAGCCGCACCCCATGAGGAGTCCTGGGGCTCTTGCGGTGCGGTTTCCCGAACTTTTTGGCGCCTTTTAGCGTGCGCCCTGCGTTTGGATTTGCGGCTCATGATACACCTCTTATCAAAGCGGCTGAATTCATGCAACTTACTGTTTGTGCGCTTTGTTTTGTCAGATTGTAGCATACAAAACGGAAGAATTCAATTTTAATCCTGCGCAGTCCGTCCTGTTTTTTCCGTGGCGCACCGTCTGTGAAAGCGCAGCATCAGAAGGAGGCGGTATGGCTGCGCGATGGCAAAAGTTCCGGCTGGATCCGGTGCAGCATCTCGACCAATGCGTTCATTTGTGGTATAATGCAGCATCATACAGTCGCAAAAGGAGGCGGTTTTATATGGGGACTCAGGAGACAACGGGCCGAAAGCATATTTGTCTGGGTCTGTTGGCCCATGTGGACGCGGGAAAAACGACATTGTCCGAAGGGCTGCTGTATTTAACTGGCGCAGTGCGCACTTTGGGGCGGGTCGACCATCAAAACGCCTTTTTGGATACCTTTGCTATGGAGCGCAGGCGGGGGATCACTATTTTTTCAAAGCAAGCGGTGTTCTCTTTGGGGGATTTGGAAGTAACGCTGCTGGATACGCCGGGGCATGTGGATTTTTCGGCGGAAATGGAGCGCACGCTGCAGGTGCTGGATGCGGCGATCCTGGTGATCAGCGGCACCGACGGCGTGCAGGGGCACACGATGACGCTGTGGCATCTGCTGCGCCGCCACCACATCCCCACGTTTATTTTTGTCAATAAGATGGACTTGCCCGGCGCGGACCGGCAGGGGATTTTGGATCAGCTGCGCCGGCGTTTCGGTGACAGCTGCGTGGATTTCGGCGGGCCGGCGGAGACCATTGCCGAAACTGCCGCCATGACGGATGAGGCGCTGCTGGAACGGTATCTCAACGGCGGTGCAATCACTGAGGAAGATGTGGCCGCTGCGATCCAAAGCGAGGGGCTGACGCCGGTGTGCTTTGGTTCGGCATTGCAGCTTTCCGGCGTGGAAGAACTGCTGGAACTGCTGCGGCGCTACGCCCGTGGGCCGGTTTATGGGGCGGAGTTTGGCGCCAAGGTGTTCAAAATTGCGCGGGACGGGCAGGGCAACCGGCTGACCTATCTGAAAGTCACCGGGGGTACGCTGCATGTGAAGGATATTTTGTCCGCCGCAGACGGCAGTTGGCAGGAAAAAGTGAATCAGATCCGCATTGATTCCGGCGCAAAATTCCGCGCGGTGGATCAGGCCGCGGCGGGCACGGTCTGCGCGGTGACGGGGCTGACTTCTACGCGGCCCGGCCAGGGGCTGGGGGCGGAGAAAGACTCTGAGGCGCCTTTTTTGGAGCCGGTGCTGAATTACCGGCTGCTGCTGCCGGAGGGATGCGACGCCCATACCATGCTGCAAAAGCTGCGGATTTTGGAGGAGGAAGATCCTGCGCTCCGGGTGCTGTGGAAAGAATCCCTGGGGGAGATCCATTTGCAGCTTATGGGCGAGGTGCAGCTGGAGGTTTTGCGGGAAGTGATCGCCGAACGGTTTGGTGTTTCGGTGGAGTTTGATGCAGGCAATATCGTGTACAGGGAAACGGTGGAGGCCCCCGTCATCGGAATCGGCCATTTTGAACCCCTGCGGCATTATGCGGAGGTTCATCTGCTCATCGAACCGCTGCCCCGGGGCAGCGGTGTGCAATATGCCAGCGTTTGCGATACGGATACCCTGGATCTGAACTGGCAGCGCCTTATTTTGACCCATCTGATGGAGAAGCAGCACGCAGGAGTGCTGACGGGCAGCGCGGTTACAGATGTGAAATATACGCTGCTGACGGGCCGCGCCCATCTGAAGCATACCGAGGGCGGCGATTTTCGGCAGGCCACTTACCGGGCTGTGCGCCAGGGCCTGATGCAGGCCCGGAGCAGACTGCTGGAGCCCTGGTATGAGTTCAGACTGGAGGTGCCCCAGGAAAATGTGGGCCGGGCCATGAACGATATCCAGCGCATGGGCGGCTCCTTTGAGCCGCCGGAACTGGCCGGTGATGGGGCTGTTTTGTCGGGCAGCGTCAGCGTGGCGGCGGTGCGGGGATACTGGACCGAAGTGGCGGCTTATACCAAGGGGCGGGGCCATCTGTTCTGCACGCTGAAAGGATACGAGCCCTGCCACAATGAGGAAGAGGTGGTGGCCGCCCTTGGTTATGACGCAGAGCGGGATACGCTCAACCCGGCGGACTCGGTGTTCTGCACCCACGGTGCGGGCCGCGTGATCCCCTGGCGGGAAGTGGCGGAGCACGCGCATTGCGATTCCGGGATGCTCCGCAGCCGGGGGGAGGCGCGCGCGCCGGTGCGTCCGGCATCTGGCGGGATCGAAGGCGACCGGGAGCTGCTGGCAATTTTTGAACGGACCTATGGGCCGGTGAAAAACCGGGGCATGGACGCCCTGGCCCAGAGCCGGAATGTGACGGACCGGCCCGGGCTGGACGATTTGGCATATGTGCAGAAGGACGATGTGCTGGTGGTGGACGGGTACAATATTATCTTTTCCTGGGAGGAGCTGAAGGCCGCCGCCGCGGAGAATTTTGATGCTGCCCGGGCCGATCTGATCCGCATTTTGTGCAATTATCAAGGCATGCGCCAGTGCCGGGTGATCCTGGTGTTTGACGCCTATCGGGTGAAAGGCGGCCCCGGCAGCTGCGACAAGGAAGCGGGTGTGGAGATCGTGTACACCCGGGAAGGGGAAACAGCGGATGCCTATATTGAAAAGCTGTCCTATGAACTGGGAAAAGATCACCGGGTGAAGGTGGCCACCGGCGATGGTCTGGAGCAGCTCATCGTGCTGGGCCACGGAGCACAGCGCCTGTCGGCGCGGGAATTGAAATGGGAAGTGGAGCAGGTGCAGGAGCGCATTTCCGCCTTTCTCAAACAACAGAATAGATGACAAAAAACCGCAGTCTGCGGCGTAACGCCCCCCTGTTTTGGAAATTTCATCCAAAATGGGGGGCGCTTGTTTGTATAAAGGGCCAATTCTTAAAAAGAACGCTTTTTATAGTTGACTTAATTTATCCACAATGGTAAAATGTGGTCAAATCAAAAGAGGAGGAACCCCGTTGTTAATCACACGAGAAACAGATTACGCCTTGCGCATATTACGGGGGCTGACCGACGGGCAGCGCCACACAATGAAAACACTGTGTGAAGCAGAACAGGTTCCGCAGCAGTTTGCATACAAGATTATTAAAAAGCTGGCTTTGGGCGGCCTGGTACAGAACACCCGCGGGGTGGAGGGAGGCTGCCAGTTGATTGCAGATTTGAAACAGGTTTCGCTGTACGATCTGATTGCTTTGCTGGAGGAAGGACCACGGGTCAGTGCCTGTATGCAGCCGGATTATGAATGTGCTTGGAAGGAGTGCCATGGCAGTGATTGCCGAGCCCACCGGAAATTGGCGCAGCTTCAACAGGTGTTGGAGAGAGAGCTGCGTGCTTTTGATTTGGATAGTTTTATTCGGGAATAGAAGCAAACCGCTTTTTGCGGTTTCTCTTTTCAAATAAAAGTGGACTAAAATGATCTACAATAAACGGAATTTAAATATATAAGGAGGAAACAGGTATGTACTTCAAGACATCAGCGGAGCACGAGGCTTTCCGTGCAAAGGTGCGGGAATTTGCCGAATCGGAGGTCAAACCCTATACATTCCTTTGGGATAAGGAAAACCAGTTCCCTCGTGAAGCCGTCCGGAAGATGGGCGAGCTGGGATGGCTGGGGATTCCCTTCCCCAAGGAGTATGGCGGAGCGGGCATGGATGCCATGAGCTATGCCATTGCGGTGGAAGAGCTGTCCCGGGTGGATGGCGGCACCGGCGTTATCCTGTCGGCTCATGTTTCCCTCGGTTCCTGGCCGATTTTTGCCTTTGGCACTGAAGAGCAGAAGCAGAAATATCTGGTTCCTCTGGCAAAGGGCGAAAAGCTCGGCGCCTTCGGCCTGACGGAGCCTAATGCGGGTTCTGACGCCGGCGGCACAGAAACAACTGCAGTCCTGCAGGGCGACCACTATCTTCTCAACGGCGAGAAGATCTTTATCACCAACGGCGGTGAGGCAGACACCTATGTGATCTTTGCAGTGACGACCCCTGATATCGGTACCAAGGGTATCAGCGCATTTATCGTGGAAAAGGGATGGGAAGGTTTTGAGTTCGGCGACCATTATGATAAAATGGGCATCCGTTCCTCTGCCACTGCCCAGCTGCTGTTCAACGATGTGAAGGTGCCCAAGGAGAATTTGCTGGGCAAGGAGGGCGAGGGATTCAAGATCGCCATGGCTACCCTGGACGGCGGCCGCATCGGCATTGCGTCCCAGGCTCTCGGCATTGCGCAGGGCGCCTTTGAAAGCGCCGTTGAATACGCAAAGGAGCGTGTTCAGTTTGACAAGCCTATCGGCTTCCAGCAGGCAATTTCTTTTAAGATCGCAGATATGGCAACGAAGCTGCGCTGCGCTCGCCTGCTGATTTACTCCGCGGCCGATCTGAAAGAGCATCATGAACCTTATGGTATGGAATCTGCCATGGCGAAGCAGTATGCTTCTGATATTGCCCTGGAAGTGACCAATGATGCTCTGCAGATCTTCGGCGGTACCGGTTATCTGAAGGGGATGGATGTGGAGCGGATGTACCGCGACGCCAAGATTACCACGATTTACGAGGGTACCAATGAGATCCAGCGCGTGGTCATCGCCTCCCACATTCTGGGTAAGCCGCCCAAAACGGAAGGGGCGCCCCTGCTGAAGAAGGCGGCTGCCATTACCGGCGCGCGCAAAAAAATGATTCTCAAAGAGGGCAGCGCCCAGGAGAAGGTGGACGCTCTGGTGGCCAGCCTGAAAAAGGACGGCTATGACTTCACTGTGGGCATTCCTATGGATACGCCCATTTCCAAGGCCGAGCGGGTCGTCAGCGCAGGCAAGGGCGTTGGCGAAAAGAAGAATATGAAGCTGGTGGAAAAGCTGGCCAAAGCTGCCGGCGCAGCCCTGGGCTCTTCCCGCCCCGTGGCGGAAACCCTGCGCTATGTGCCCATCAACCGCTATGTGGGAATGTCCGGCCAGAAGTTTATGGGCAACCTGTATATTGCCTGCGGCATCTCCGGTGCAGTGCAGCACCTTAAGGGCATCAAAGATGCCTCCACCATCGTGGCGATCAATAAGAACGCCAATGCACCCATCTTTAAGAACTGCGACTACGGTATTGTGGGCGATCTGAACGAGATCCTGCCCCTGCTGGCGGCTGCCCTGGATACCGGCGAGAAGCAGCCGGCTCCTCCCATGAAAAAAATCCAGCGCGCCACGCCCAAGAAGGAGCGCCCGCCCTACAAGATTCACGTTTGCAGCGGCTGCGGCTATGAGTATGATCCCAGCAAGGGCGATCCGGACGGCGATGTGGCCCCCGGCACCCTGTTTGATAAACTCCCCGAGGATTGGGTGTGCCCTGAGTGTGCCGAGGCGAAGGAAAACTTCATTGAAGCGTGAAACGGTGCGGCGGAAATAAGGCTGCGAATTAAAAGGAGGATTTGAATATGCATTGCGTGAGAAATGTAACCGAAGATCTGTATTGGGTCGGTGCGAACGATCATCGCCTGGCTCTGTTTGAAAATATCCATCCCATTCCCCAGGGCGTTTCTTACAACGCTTATCTGCTGCTGGATGAGCAGAGCGTGTTGTTCGACACCATTGACTGGTCGGCCTGCCGTCAGCTGCTGGAAAATATTGAGTATCTCTTGGCGGGCAAGCCCCTGGATGTGCTGGTTATCAATCATATGGAGCCCGACCACGGCGCTTCCATCGAGGAGATTTTGATCCGCTATCCCCAGGTGAAGGTGGTCAGCACGGAGAAGTCCTTTATGCTGATGCGCCAGTTTGGCTTCCATGTGGACGGCCATGAGCTGTTGGAGGTCAAGGAGGGAGATACGCTGACCTTTGGCAAGCATACGGTCACCTTCATTGCCGCGCCCATGGTTCACTGGCCCGAAGCCATGGTCACCTTTGATACCACCGACGGTGTGCTCTTCTCTGCCGATGCCTTTGGCTCCTTTATTGCCCTGGACGGCAAGCTGTTCAATGACGAGGTCAACTTTGACCGCGACTGGATCGACGAAGCCCGCCGGTACTATACCAACATTGTCGGAAAGTACGGCCCCCATGTGCAGGCCCTGCTGAAAAAGGCTGCTGGTATTGTGGATCAGATCAAGTATATCTGCCCGCTGCACGGCCCGGTGTGGCGCAGCGATTTTGGATATCTGCTGGATAAATACCAGCATTGGAGTACTTATGAGCCCGAAGAAAAAGCGGTTATGGTGGTTTACGCCTCCATGTACGGCAATACGGAAGCGGCGGCCCAGGCCCTGTGCGCCAAACTGGCCGAGCGCGGCGTCACCAATACGGTGCTCTACGATGTGTCCAATACCCATGTGTCCTATCTGATTTCCGAGACCTTCCGCGTCAGCCATGTGGTGCTGGCCTCCGTTACTTATAACCTGGGCATTTATCCGGTGATGAAGAATTATCTGGAGGATATGAAGGCGCTGAATCTGCAGAACCGCACCTTTGCCATTGTGGAAAACGGTTCCTGGGCCTGCCGCAGCGGCGACCTGATGGAAAAGTTCCTGGATAAGGATATGAAGTGCATGACCGTGCTCAACCAGCGCTTGTCCCTGGCGTCTGCGCTGAATGAGGACAAGGAAGACGAACTGAATGTTCTGGCGGATGCCATTGTGGACGATCTGCAAAACAACTGATGCCTGTAAATAAGCCCAGGCCCCGCGGCGGCTGCCGCGGGGCCTGGGCAATTTTAAAAGAACAGCCGGACGGCCAAAGCGGCCCCGAAAAAAGCTGCGAGATCGGCGGTGATGGCGGCGGGCAGGGTATAGCGGGTTTTGGTGATCCCCGCCGCGCCGTAATAGACGGCAATGGTATAGAACGTGGTTTCGGAGCATCCCAGCATAACAGCGGCCATGCGGCCGATGGTGCTGTCGGCGCCATGCTCTGCCATCAGTTCTGCCCCCATGGCCAGGCCGCCGCTGCCGCTGAGGGGGCGAATCAGCATGAGGGGCGTGACTTCCGGGGGGATGCCCAGCAGGTTCATGGCCGGTGCGAAAAATGTGGTAAAGGCGTCCAGCGCGCCGGAAGCCCGCAGCATGGAAACACCTGTCAGGAGGGCCACCAGAGCCGGTATGATCCGAAAGGTGATATTCAGCCCGTTTTCCGCCCCTTGCACCAGGGCGGCATACACGTCGGTTTTCCGCCCCAGGGCAAAGAGAACGATAAAGGCCAACAGGCAGGGGATGATGTATGCGGTCATGATCAGTCCCTCCAAAAGTACTGCAGAATACGGGCGGCCAGCAGCCCTGCTGATACGGACAGCACGGAGGAGAACCACACCGCCGGCAAAATATCAAAGGGCGCCGCTGCGCCGCAGGCAGCGCGCACACCGGCCACAGTGGCGGGGATGAGCTGAATGGAGGCTGTGTTGAGTACGATAAAGCGGCATAAGCTGTCAGATGCTGTGCCGCCGCAATTTCTGGCCAGGCGTTTGGAGGCCTGGATGCCCAGGGGCGTGGCTGCATTTCCGATCCCCAGCAGATTGGCTGAAATATTGGCGCTGATGGCAGACAGCGCAACAGGATCCCGGGCTGCGTCGGGGAAAAGCTTTTTGAGAAAGGGGCGGAACAGGGCGGCCAGTTTTTGCGATAAGCCGCTTTGCTCCATGACTTCCAGAACGCCGCTCCAAAGGCAGATCACGCCCAGCAAACCGATGGACAGGGTCACTGCGTCGTTGGCCCCGGTCAGGGCCGCCGCGCTGACTGCGTCCATGGTGCCGCCGGCCGCGCCGAAGGCTACAGAAATGACGATCATTGCAGTAAAAATCCATGCCATTGCCATAAAAACCACCTCGAAAAACTATAGTCATTGCAATGGCTTTTATGACAAAAAATCGTTGACAAAATGCACCTTTTTTGGTACGATGTAGACGATAAAATAGGGGGGGAACAATCCGGAAAATGCATGGGGTTATGCAGGAAAGTCCAAACGTTCAAAAAGGGTGAATAAAATGGAAACAAAGGGAAGAAAAGCAGCTGCGGCCAACCAGGCCAAGGCCACCGGTATCGTGCGGAAGGTTGATGAACTGGGACGGATCGTATTACCTGTGGAACTGCGTCGCACGTTGGAGATCAATGAGAGAGACGACGTGGAGATCTATGTGGACGGTTCGTCGATTATTCTGAAAAAGTACCGTCCAACCTGTGTCTTCTGCAACGGCGCCAAGAACATCGTGAAGTTCAAAGGAAAAAACATCTGCCCTCGCTGCTTGAAGAGTTTGAAAAATTTGGAAATTCAGTAAAACAACGCTGAAGGATAAAAGGGAAAAGCGGGAACACGGAGCATGCTCCGTGTTCCCGCTTTTTTGTGATAAAAGACCGGTGCAGCCCTTATGCACCGTGGATTTCCAGCAGGGCACGGTACAGTGCGCCGCCGTCGTCTCTGACTTGATAGCGAAATTTCTCCTGATCTACCGCGTACACATAAGCGGTGTTTTCGGTGGCGTACAGGGCATAATTTGTTGCCTTGGCGGGGAAAATAAAAATACCCGGCGCGCTGAAATCGGCGTCCTGCTGCATGATATGGGCAGTGGAGCAGGCCTTGAGGGCGGTGATGCCGTCGTCGCTCAGGGGGGCTCCGTGGTCTGCTGAGACTGCACCGCCGTCGGAAACCATGTATATAAAGTCGGTTTCCGTTTTTTCGCAGTGGAGGGCCCGCATCATATTGACGGGGGCGTAAAAGGAAAAGAGGCCGATGCAGAGTATGCCTACTACCAGCAGCGCCCAATAGCGCTTGTGCACGACTTCGATGGGCTCGTTTTCCGTGCGCATATAGGGGCCGTCAAGAATGTTGTGATCCGGTTCGGGGTCATGGGTGGGAAAAGCCGCCCGTCTGTTTTCCATGCTGGTGTTCCTCCTTGGTTCAGCGGGCTTTGAGCACCGCGTCATACAGTTCGTTTTTGCTGAAACCGGTGTCGGCGGCAGCCTGCCGCACAGCCTCCTTTGTTTTCAGGCCCCGCTCTTCCTGCAAGCGCAGGACTTGGACCACGGCTTCTTCTAAAGTGACCGGCAGATCTTCGCTGTCGCCGGCGCCCTCGATTACCAGGACGAATTCGCCCTTGGGGGGGATCTCCTGAAAATGGGCCAGGGCTTCGCCCAGGGTGGTGCGCAGGGTTTCCTCGTGGAGCTTGGTAATTTCCCGGGAAAGGGAAACGCGGCGCTCCGGGCCGAAAGCTTCGCAGAAATCGGCTAAGGTTGTCAGCAATTTGTGGGGGGCTTCATAAAAAATCATGGTGCGTTTTTCGCCCAGCAAAGAGGAAAGGTGCTCCCGCCGGGAACGGCGGTTTACGGACAAGAAGCCTTCGAATGTGAACCGGCCTGTGGGCAGGCCGGATACAGCCAGAGCGGAGATCAGGGCGCAGCATCCGGGAATGGAATAAACCGGTATGCTGTGCTGGGCGCATAGGCGCACCAGATCTTCGCCGGGGTCGCTGATGGCAGGGGTGCCTGCATCGGTGACCAAGGCGCAGCTTTCGCCGGCCAGAAGGCGCTGCAGGATTTGCTGGCCGGCAGACACATGGTTGTGCTCATGGTAACTGAGGAGGGGCTTTTTCAAGCCAAAGTGGTTCATCAGCTTCATGGAAACTCTGGTATCTTCGGCGGCAATGAAGTCTGCCTGTTCCAGGGCGTTCAGGGCGCGGGGAGAAAAGTCGCCCAGGTTTCCGATGGGAGTGGCGACAAGATATAAAGTTCCGCTCATGGATATTCGCTCCTTTTGCGTTCGTTTCGGAAATTGATGCGGTCCATTTCTGCGCTTTCCCTGCCGTCGGAACCGTAAACGGTCAGCGGGGCCTCAAAAACCAGACCGGGATTGCCGCCCCTGCGGCCTTCGGCCAGCACCAGGATCGGCGGCGTTCCTGCGCTCTTTTCCACAAAGCGCAGGCGCTTGGGCTCGATACCGTGGCTGCGCATGGCGCACAGCAGATCGGTCAGCCGCTCCGGGCGGTAGACCAAGGAGAAGGTCCCGCCCCAGCGCAGCAGGTAAGCGGCGGCGGCGCAGACATCCTCGATGGTGCAGGTCTGTTCTTCGCGGGCGGCCAGGCGAACCTTTCCGGCGGCTTTGCCGCCGCTGTCCTGCCGGAAGTATGGCGGATTGGAAACCACCAGGTCGGTTTCTCCGGCCGGCAGCACGCCGCGCAAAGCGCGCAGGTCGGCGTGGTGCAGCAGCATCCGGTCTTGCAGGCTGTTGCTGTCAATATTGCGCCGGGCCATATCCACGGCGGCTTCCTGCAGCTCCACATTGTGTACGGTCAGCTCCGGGCAGCGGTTGAGCAGCAAAAGGCCGATCAAACCAATGCCGGCGCCTAAATCGCACACCCGCAGGTTCCGGCGGAGCCGGATAAAGTCGGCCAACAGGAAGGAGTCGGTGCCGGGCTTGACCAGGGCATCGCTGAAATGCAGCTGCCAGCCGCTGGGGTGCAGGGTATCGCAATATTCCATGACCGATGTCTCCTCCTCAACGCATTGATTTTAATAGTATAGCAAAAATAAAAGGAATTGACAACAGAACTGCCCGGAGATCTGCGGGGAAAAGAAAAAACCGCCGCAGGCAGAGCCTGCAGCGGTTTGCTGATCAGAAATTAGTCAGCGGGATGAATTGCATCGTTGGGGCAGGAATCGCAGCAAGCGCCGCAGTCCACGCAGGTATCGGGGTTGATCTCGAAGTGAGAATCGCCCTCGGAAATTGCGCCGGCGAGGCATGCGTCGACACAAGCGCCGCAGCTGATGCATGCATCATTGATTGCATATGCCATGATAGATTACCTCCATACAGATTTGTAGTTCTATTATAATCGGAAAAATAAAAATTGCAAGCACTATCTGATCAAAATGTATAAAAAGTCAAAAAAAGGGGAAAGAGCGCCGCGGCAGGTGAACTGCCCCCTGTCAAGTAGACAGGTAAAAAAAGAAAAATTATGAAAATGCTACTGTAAAACCCGAAGGGGGCAATCCCCTTTCGGGCTTTATTTT
>CALDMR010000053.1 GCA_937915065.1 uncultured Clostridia bacterium | reverse complement strand
TTTCCTACATCAGGGGGTATTTTGTCACTGTCCGTTTTTACTGGTTCAGTTCACGAGCGGAGGTTTTTTGCTGGGATCAGCGGATAAAATTCGTGCACAGGGGCGGTTCGTATTCCGGTGCGGGAACGCCGAGGCGGCGGCCCAGATCGATGCATTTCAGCAGCCAGGCCATGTTTTCGCCAAGGGTGCGCATGGTCTGCATGCCTTCGGCATCCTGCCGCACCTCGTCGGGGGTATTGCCGTGAACCTGGTTCCAGTACTGGGAAGAAACGATGGGCATACTGCTGATGGTGAAATATTTGTTCAGCCGGTCAAAGGCGGCGCTGGCGCCGCCGCGGCGGCAGGAGACGACGCATGCTCCCAGCTTGCCGGCCATGCGGTTTTCGCTGGTATAGGCGCCGGCAAAGAACAGCCGGTCCAGAAAAGCGGTCAGCTGCCCCGCGGGAGCGGCATAGTACACTGGGGAACCGATGACGATGGCGTCGATGGTGTCCAGCCGGGCAATCAGATCGTTGACCTGGTCATTGTAAGCGCAGCGGCCTGTTTTTGCGCAGCTGCCGCAAGCGGCGCAGCCGGCCATGGGCTTCGTGCCAAGATAGAGGATCTCCGTTTCTACCCCGTGCTTTCCCAAAGTCTGGGCGACCTCAGAAAGGGCTGTGTAGGTGCAGCCGTATTGATGAGGGCTTCCGTTGATCAGTAATGCTTTCATCGTGAACGCTCCTTTTCTGGCCTCCGGCAAAGCTGAGCCGGGATAGCAGCCTTTTTGTTTATCATAATCGCCCCGGCGGAAAAAAGCAAGGCCTTTGCGGGTCGGGGGCTGGGGCTGTGTTATGGGCCGAACACTTCTTCGGCGTAGCGCACGGTGCTCATGGCGTCTTTCCCGTAGAAATCTGCGCCGATCTGCCGGGCGTAGTCGGCGGTGAGCACCGCTCCGCCCACCATGACCAGACAGCCGGGACATTCACTTCGCAGCAGGCGGATGGTTTCCTCCATATAGGGCACGGTGGTGGTCATTAGGGCGCTCAGGCCCACCAGACGGATGGCTTCCTGCCGGGCAGTTTTTGCAATGGTTTCTGGGGCCACGTCCTTCCCCAGATCGATCACATCGAAGCCATAGTTTTCCAGC
Organism: uncultured Clostridia bacterium; assembly: GCA_937915065.1. Taxonomy (GTDB): domain Bacteria; phylum Bacillota; class Clostridia; order Oscillospirales; family Oscillospiraceae; genus Pseudoscillospira. The sequence continues at coordinate 4,942 of CALDMR010000053.1, read as the reverse complement.
AAGGTTTTTACGATGTTTTTTCCAATATCGTGGACATCGCCCTTGACGGTGGCCAGGATGACGCGGCCCTTGGCTTCCTGGGCGGCGCCGGAGGCGGTCATGCGGGCCTTCAGCACATCAAAGGCGGCCTTGGCGGCGTCGGCGCTCATCAGCAGCTGGGGCAGGAATACCCGCTTGGCTTCAAAGCCTGCGCCCACCTCGTCCAGGGCGGGGATCAGTTCGCTGTCGATGATTTCCAGGGGGGCGCGGTGCTCCAGCAGGAGGGTGGTTTTGGCGGCGGCTTCGTGGATCAGGCCGCGGATCACGGCCTGATGCAGGGTTATGCTGCCCGGGGCGGCGGGCTTTTTTTCTTCGGCCTGGGCGCCGTAATGGGCGATATATGTTTGGCAATGACTGTCAAAGCCCGACAGGGCGCAGTAAGACCGGTAGGCGTCCATCATCGTTTCATCGCCCGGATTGACAATGCCGGCGCTGAGGCCCCGGCTCATGGCCATGGTGAAAAAGGCGGCGTTCAGCTTTTCCCGATGGGGCAGGCCAAAGGAAATATTGGACACGCCCAGAACTGTGTTCATGTGGAGCGTGTGGCGCACATAGTCCAGGGTTTCCAGGGCCACATTGGCGTTGTCCGGCCCGGTGCTGACGGTCATGGCCAATGCGTCTACCACCAGATCCTGCTCGGAAAGACCGTAGGACTTTGCTGTGGCAAGGATTTTTTCGGCAATGGCGATGCGGCCTGCGGCGGTTTCTGGAATGCCGTGCTCGTCCAGGGTCAGTGCCACCACGGCGGCGCCGTATTTTTTAGCCAGAGGAAAAACGACGGCCATGCTGTCAGCGCCGCCGTTGACAGAGTTGATGAGGGGGCGGCCGTTGTAGATCCGCAGGGCCTGGGCCAGGGCTTCGGGATCGGAGGTGTCCAGCTGCAGGGGCAGATCGCTGACGGACTGGATGGCCGCCACGGCGGCGCAGAGCATGGCGGGCTCGTCGATCTCCGGCAGGCCCACATTCACGTCGAGAATATGGGCGCCGTTGTCTGCCTGGGCAATGGCCTCCCGGCAGAGGTAGTCCATATCATGCGCGCGCAGGGCCTGCTTCAGGGCCGCCTTGCCGGTGGGATTCAGCCGCTCTCCGATGATTAGGGGAGCATGACCCAGTTCCACTGTGTGGGTGTAGGAAGCGGCCAGGGTGCGCCGGTGCTGCTGCGGGGGCAGAAGCTGAATGCTCCTGCAGGCGCCGGCCATGGCGGCAATGTGCTCCGGGGTGGTGCCGCAGCAGCCGCCCACGATGGCGGCGCCGCCCTCCAGCAGGCTGCGGCAATCGGCGGCAAATTCGGCAGGCTCTACCAAAAAGCAGGTTTTGCCATCCACAACCACAGGCAGCCCTGCGTTGGGGCTGACGGCGATGGGCAGGGAGCACGCGGAGCGCAGGCGGGGCAGGAGCTGCAGCATCTGCCGGGGGCCGAGACCGCAGTTCAAGCCGATCACATCGGCGCCGAGGCCTTCCACCACGGCGGCGGCGGTGGGAATGTCTGCGCCGGTGAGCAGTTTGCCCGATTCGTCAAAGGTCAGGGAGACCAGCACCGGCAGGCTGCTGTGCTCCTTGGCGGCCAGCAGGGCGGCTTTGGTCTCATAAATGTCGCTCATGGTTTCGATCACGATGAGGTCTGCGCCGGCGGCCGTACCGGCGTCGATTATTTCGGCAAACGCGTCGTAGGCCTCCTCAAAATCCAGATCGCCATAGGGCTTGAGCAGCTTTCCGGTGGAGCCGATATCCAAAGCGGTGTAGGCGCGGCCATCGGCGGCTTTTTTGGCCAGGGAGACGCCGGCGGCCACCAGTTCTGCGGCCCTTTCGGCCGCAGAATCCAGCTTATAGCGGTTGGCGCCGAAGGTGTTGGCCAGCAGGATTTCCGCGCCTGCATCCAGATAAGCCTGATGAATTTCGGACAGCACGCCGGGATGGGTCACATTCCAAAGTTCCGGCAGTTCTCCGGGGCCGAGACCGCGGCTTTGCAGCAGGGTCCCCATGGCGCCGTCCATCAGCAGGGGCCGCGTTCCCAATACGTCAAGAAATGGTTTCATAGTGTTATCCTTCCCTTCTGAAGGGGCAGTCGGTCTTGCCGCAGGCCAGGCATTTGCGGAAGCTCTTTTGGGGTTCCGGAGAAATGCCGATCACTGCGGTGACGGATTTGCTCGGCGTCATAATATCGTGTTCGTTCAGGCTCAGGCCCAGGCGCTTTTCCAGTTCCAGCAGGCGGAAAAAGATCCGCTGCTGGGAAAGGGGCAGATCGCCGTAGCCGGGAGAATAGCGGGGGCGGAGATAAAGCCCCTTTGTTTCATACTCCCTGGCCAAAGCCCCTTGGGTATCGTCGCAGAATTGCTCGACCATGGCCGCTCCGGCGGCGTGCACAATGGCCCCGGCGGCGGTGGAGCGGACGCCCTCGGCCCGGGCCATGCGGTCTGCTTCGGCGCCCAGGGTGGCGGCAAACAGCAGCAGGGCAGAGCAACCCTTCAGATGGCGGGCCAGATCTTTCCCCTCGAATGTGACGCCGCCGAAAGAAACGGATGTTTCGGTGACGGTGCAGGGAAATTCCCGCCAGATGGATTTGGGGCAGATCTGCTGTTCCATTCGGGCGCTCAGGGTGCGTACCTGGGCCAGAAGGGCCGGATCTGCGGCGGCAGATGCGCCGAGATAGCGCAGGGTCTCTCGTTCCGGAATCTGTGTCATTTCAGGATCTCCGAAAGGTTGGCCATGATCCTGCCGGCGATCTCGGGTTTGTTCATGGTGTAAATATGTACATGATCCACGCCGTTGGACAGCAGGTCGATGATCTGTTCCGTGGCATAAGCCACGCCGGCCTGCTGCATGGCGGCGCTGTCGCCGCCGAAGCGGTCGATGATGGCGCGGAAGCGGGCGGGCAGCTTGCTGCCGGACAGGTGTGTGATGCGCTGGATCTGGGCGGCATTGGTCACGGGCATGATCCCGGCCACCACGGGCACTTCGATGCCCGCGCGGCGCAGGCGGAACAAATAGCGGTAAAGCTCGTTGTTGTCAAAGAACATCTGGGTGGTCAGGAATTCGCAGCCGGCGTCGATTTTATACTTCAGGTTGTCGATATCCGCCTCCAAAGTGGCCGATTCGGGATGCCCTTCCGGATAGCAGGCGCCGCCGATGCAAAAACCGCCGAAGGCGCGGATCTCCGCGGCCAGCTCACTGGCGTGGTGATAGCCGTCTGGCTGGGGAAACACGCCGTCGGCAGGAATATCGCCCCGCAGCGCCAGAATATTTTCAATGCCCAGTTTTTTCAGATCTTCCAGGGAGCGGTAAATCTGGGCGCGGCTGGCGCCCACACAGGTCAGATGGGCCAGGGCGGTGATGCCGTTGACATTCTGCACTTCGTTGGCCATATCGGCGGTGTTGGAGCCGCCGGTGCCGCTGCCGCCGGCGCTGCAGGTCACAGACATATAGGCGGGATGGAGGGCGGCCATGCGGCGCACCACGGTGGGAGCATCCAGCAGCGCCGTGCCGGGTTTTGGGGGGAATAATTCACAGGAAACGCTGGGGCGGCTGCTGCGCAGCAATTCGATCAATTTCATAGGGGGCCGTCCTCACTTCAGCTTTTCCAATTCTGCCAGCACATCCACTTCGGGGAACTTTTCGCCGGGGGCTTCGCCCAAAGCTGCGCTGTTCAGCAGTTGGTTTAGGGTGAAATTGCTGGTCAGCTGGTTATAGGTTTCGGCAGAGAGAAGCACAGTATCGCTGTGCCCCTCCGCATCGGTAATGTAGACGGGTTCGTTGTGCTGATGGACATATTCGGAAATTTCATCGTATTGTTCCAGAAGTTCCTGCTTGGATCGCAGCAAAGACATGGGGAAAAACCTCCTTTAATATAGGGCAAATATGGGTGGTGCATGGGGGCAGCCTGTAAAAACAGAACGGCCCCTCTGGAAAAACGGGGAAAAAATCCCGGCTTTGCAGCCGGGAGGACCTGAAGCGGTCAAATGCGGCCCCGCAGGGCCTGCAGCCACAGATCGGCAATGGTTTTCATGCCGGCGGCGTGGGGGTGGGCGCAGTCGATGGCGGCATATTCCCGGCCGGAAGCGGCCAGATCTGCCACGGGGCAGCCTTCGGCGGCGGCAGCGGCCCGGATGGCCCGGTTGTAGGGGGCCAATGATTCGGCACCGCCCAGTTCCTGCTGGTAATAGTTGATGGTTTCATCCTTGACGCAGTAGCTCCACAGCAGCGTGCCGCACCAGATCTGGGCGGCGGGATAATTTCGCTTGAGCTTGCGCAGCATCAGGCGGTAATCCTGCTCAAAGGCGGCGGGATCGATGCGGTAGCCTGCGTCATTGGTGCCCATGAAAATCAGGATCACATCGGGATTTCCCAAACCGGCGGTGCGCTGGTCGCTGCAGCCGCTCAGATAATTGGGGGAGCGGTGAAAACTGTCCATCATATGGCCTGCCGCGGTAACGGGGGCCAGATACTGATCTTCGCCGGCCACGGTGGTGCTGGAAAAGGAATTGTTGACCTCCAGCTGGCCGTCTAACCCGTGGATCACCTGCATCCACCAGGTGTCGTCCACGCCGCGCATCTCCGCCATGGCGACGGAAAACAAGTCATAGAACACGCCGTCGGGCGTGGTGTATCCCTGATAGGTGCTGATGGAATCGCCCAGAATTGAAATTTTTTTCATAACCGTACAACTTCCCTTCATCCGTTGACAAATACCGGTGGATTGGGTAAAATGAGAGCGTTCAAAAGGATGGCCCTCGTATCCTAATCTATTATTATATCAGCCTTTTCGCCCGAGTACAACAATGGATTTTGTGCCTTGGCCGCGGCGCGCAACCCGCCGGGATGCCGCCCATGATCATATCGTCTGTTTTCCATGCCCCCGTAGCTCAGTTGGATAGAGCGGTCGCCTCCTAAGCGACAGGCCACTGGT
>CALDMR010000052.1 GCA_937915065.1 uncultured Clostridia bacterium | reverse complement strand
CTCACGTGCTTTACGAGCAGCTACACGGGCACTGGCAGCAATTATAGCCTTTATCGTGATAACCGGTTGCCTTTTCCTTGCGATTCATATAATTCACTCTTTTCCAGTTGATATTTTCCCCAATTCCACCAACTTGCGAAGCCGGTGATTCAGGCAGGATTTCGTCAGCGGCGGATCGAAAGTCTCCGCCAACTGAACCAGCGTCATTTCCGGATGCTTTTCCCGCATCAGCGCCGTTTCCTGGAGCTTCTGCGGCAGCTGTTCCAACCGCTCCTCCTCCCGCAGGCGGCGAATGGCCGCCAACTGCTCCTGGGCTGCGTCCACCGCCTTGCCCACATTGGCCGTGTCGCAGTTGACGCGGCGGTTCATTTCATTGCGCAGATTTTTCTCCACCTTAGCAGACATAATGTCAATGGCCGCCACCGGCGCGCCCAACAGCGTCAGCAGATCTTCGATATGTTCGCTCTGCTTGAAATAGGTAATAAAATTGCCGGAACGGGTGGTGGCGCGGGACTGAAACCCCATATCCATCAGCAGCGCTTCCAACTCCCGGCTCACTTTATAGTGGGACGTTACAAATTCCATATGGTACCGCTTGGCAGGATCGGTTACACTGCCGCCCGCCAGAAATACCCCCCGCAGAAAAGCAGTGCGGCAGCAGTCCTCCTCCAGCAGGCCGAAATTGATATGCAGCGACAAATTCTGCTCCATAGAAAAGCCAGATACATTGACGATCGTTTCCAGCTTTGCACTGTCCGTAATTTCAAAGACCAATTTCCCGCTTCCCTCCGTGTCCTCCGGCATGCGGTCAAAGGAAAGGCCAAAGGCCTTATGAAATAATTTGGGAAGACGGCGCGCAAAAGCCCGGCTTTCCGTCATGATACGGATCAAATTTTTCTGAAACGTATTGCAGAACAGCAGAATCCCGTGGGCCTCTGCCCGGGCGCAGCAGCTGCGCTGCAGCGGCGCGCGGCACAACTCCGTCTTGGTATCGCCGGAAAACGACATGCCGGCTTTCTCCCCTTTCTTTTATCATATACCAGTCTGCTCAAAACCGGCCTTCTGCGATGCGCATGGCGCCGCATTCAGAATAAATGCCGAAAATCTCCCGCGCCAGGGCCAAGGGGTCATGCTTGACCTTTCCATCTTCCGTTACGAGGGAAACTGGTTTTTCAATCATCTTCACACCCAGGGCCCCACATTCCTCCCGGTCGCAAAGGATCGGCGCAGCCCCCTCTTCCGCATATCGCCGGCAAACATCTTCCGGAATCGGCAGCGAGTTGATCAGGCAATAATCAAAGAGCTGCGCATTCGCATGCGTAAACAAGGCCCGGATATGATCCGCAGCGGAATACCCTTCCGTTTCTCCCTCCTGGGTCATGACATTGCAGATATACAGCTTCAAGGCGTCCGATTCCGCAATCTCCTCGGCCACGCCGGATACCAGCAAATTGGGAATAATGCTGGTATACAGACTGCCGGGCCCCAACAGGATCAGGTCTGCCCGCCGGATAGCCTCCAGGCTTTCTTCCAATGCCTGCGGATGCTCCGGGAGCATGCGCAGGCGGCGAATACGGCAGTCCTGCTCTTTCTTGCACTGGAAAATTTTAGATTCTCCCACCACGCGGGCGCCATTTTCAAACTCCGCTTCCAGATTGACATCCTCATTGGTCACCGGAAGCACGCGGCCGGTAATAGCCAGCACCTCGCTCATGCGGCTCACCGCCACATCAAAAGAGGGCGAAATTTCGTTCAGCGCCGCCAGAAACAAATTGCCAAAACTCTGCCCTTTCAAAATACCATCGGTAAATCGGTACCCCAACAGCTCGCTCATCACCGGTTCGGTGTTAGACAGCGCCAGCAAACAGTTCCGAATATCACCCGGCGGCGGCATTCCCAGATCCTGGCGCAGCACACCGGAACCGCCGCCGTCATCGGCCACAGTCACAATGGCCGTGATGTTGTCGCTGTACTGTTTTAACCCCCGCAGCATGGTGGAAAGGCCGGTGCCGCCGCCGATGGCGACCACCCGCGGCCCCATGCCATGACGGAATTTGGGCGCGGATTGTTCATGTTTCATAACGATGCCTCCAGCTGTTACGCCCGCGTCATATCGCGGTGACTATCCGTGGACTGATACCCCTGGCGCCGAATGAACTCGGCCAGCGCGCGCGCTACCGCCACACTGCGGTGCTGCCCGCCGGTACAGCCCACGCCGATCACCAGGGAGCTTTTTCCTTCTTCATTGTAGAGCGGCAGCAAAAATGCAATCAGACGCTCCAGGTACTTCATAAAATCCTGAGTCTGCTGAAACTGGAACACAAAATCGTATACTTCTTTATCGAGGCCGCATTTATGGCGCAGCTCGTCGATATAAAAAGGATTCGGCAAAAAGCGGACATCAAACACCAGATCTGCCTCAATGGGCAGGCCGTATTTATAACCAAAGGAGATCACATTGACCGCCATCTGCGCCGCCGGTTCTTCGCTGGCAAACAGAGTGCGCAGCTGATCGCGCAGCTTTGCTGTGGTCAGGGCCGTAGTATCAATGATATAGGTGGCCCGGTCGCGCACCGGCTTCATCACCCGGCGCTCGTCCCGTACAGCATCTTCCAGCGGCGTGCAGGGATTGCCCATGGGATGCTTCCGGCGCGTTTCTTTATAGCGGTGAATAATGCTCTCAGGGCTGGCTTCCACAAACAAGATCTCATGGGGACAGCCCATCTGCTCCAACTTGGCCAGGGATTCAAAAAGCTTGTCAAACGTATCGCCGCCGCGCACATCGGTCACCAATACTGCTTTACCGTATTTCCCCTGGTTGGCCATACAGATCTCCGCAAAGTGGGGCAGCAGCGCCGCCGGCATATTATCCACGCAATAATAGCCAAAGTCCTCCAAAATAGATGCAGCTTTGCTTTTTCCTGCGCCGGACAGGCCGGAAACGATTAAAAATTTCATACGTCTTCCTCCCGATTCTCCATTGCCCGGATGATTTTAACCTCGGGTTCCAGTTCCACACCAAATGTGCGGAACACCGTATCCTGCACAATTTCGATCAGCTCCGTCACATCCGAAAATGTAGCGTTCTTTTTATTGATGATAAAGCCGGCGTGCTTCGTGGACACTTCCGCACCGCCGACGGCTGTGCCCTTCAGGCCGCACTGGTCGATCATCGTGCCGGCATAGTGCCCCTCGGGCCGTTTGAACGTACTGCCCGCGCTGGGATATTCCAGGGGTTGACTGGCCTTGCGGCGGGCCATCAGGTCATCCATCTCCGCGCGGATCTCCGCAGGATCTCCCGGCTGCAGCTGCAGCCGGGCAGCGAGCACAATGCCCGGTTCTTCAGAAAAAATACTGTGGCGATAGCCGTAATGCAGTTCCTCCGCCTTCATTGTTCGCAGGCCCTCCGGAAACAGCGCGGTAACCTCTTGTACCACCTGCCCCATCTCGCCGCCATAGGCGCCGGCATTCATCACCACTGCGCCGCCCAGGCTGCCCGGGATGCCGTGGGCAAAGGCCAGCCCCGCCAGCCCCGCCTGCTGCGCCTGCACCGCCACGCGGGACAGCAGCGCGCCCGCCTGGACATACATGACATTTCCTTCCTCCAGCTGGATTTCATTCAGCTCTGCCATGTTCAGAACCACACAGTCCAGTCCCTGATCCGAAATCAGCAAATTGCTCCCCCGGCCCAGCACAAACCAGGCCGCTCCGGCAGCTTTGCATACTTCCAGGATCCTGGCCACTTCCTCCCCCTGGCGCGGGAAAACCATGCGTTTTGCACCGCCGCCAATGCGGAATGTTGTGTATTTTGCCATTTCCGCTTCTTTTTCCACCCGTACTGCCGGCAGCTGTTCTGCCATCAGGCGGTCAAAGGTATCAAACCATGCCATATACATACTCCATTCTATTCCATCATACCAAGGAAGGCCGCACCGATGATTCCGGCATCATTGCCCAGCTGCGCCTTGACGACGCGGGTCTGCTTGTCGCAATACTGGCTGAACCGCTCCCGCTCTACGAGCTCTCGCAGCGGAAACAGCAATGCCGCATCCTCTTCATTGCTGACGCCGCCGCCGATACACAGCATCTCCGGCTGAAAAAGATTGATGAGATTCACAATACCCCGGCCCAGATAGGACACATACAGGTCGCACACAGCCTGGGCCGTTTCATCGCCGGTTTCGCGTGCCACTTCAAAGGCGCTGCGGCCCCCGATTTTGGACAAGTCGCCGCCGCAATGCTCCCATAGCGCGCTCTCCGGATGCTCCTTCATGGCCTCTCTGGTCAGGCGGCGCAAAGCCGGAGCAGAAGCATACTGCTCCCAGCAGCCCTGACGGCCGCAGGGACATTCCACTCCGCCGTGCTCAACGACCATGTGCCCCACTTCCCCCGCGGCAGCATTCACTCCCCGCAGCAGCTTTCCGTTCAGCACAATGCCCGCGCCGATCCCGGTACCGAGGGTCACCACGATCAGATCTTTGCAGCCCCGGCCTGCGCCGGCGTACAGTTCACCCAGAGCGGCGCAGTTGGCATCGTTCTCCAGATAAACCGGTATATCCAAATACTGATGAAACAGGTCTGCAACGGGCAAATCGGACAACTGGATATTGCAGGTATATAAAATCATACCCTTTTCCGTGTCCACACCGCCGGGAACGCCCATGCCCACCGCGCAAATCTCATCCTGCCCGACGCCCGCCTTTTCCGCAGCCGCCAGGGACAACTCCGCCATCGTTTTCACAAAGGCCTCCGGGGACACCCAGTCCACCGGCTCCTTGGCCGTGGCCAGCAGGGTTCCCTGTTCATCCACAAGGCCGGCTTTCAGGTTGGTGCCGCCGATGTCGATGCCGATATAATACTTTCCCATGATTATGATTCCCCTCTGCTGCCCTGCTCCATATGCTGGCTGAGCTGATTGGTCAGCTCCAGCGCCGCGTTATAGCCCATTTTCTTGTGGCGGTTGTTCATGGTGGCCACTTCGATGATGACCGCCAGGTTCCGGCCGGGCTGCACAGGGATCGTCAGCGTGGGCAGCTGCACGCCCAGGATCGACACATGCTGTTCATCCAATCCCAGGCGGTCATAGGCAAAGCCTTCCTTCCACTGCTCCAGATTGATAACCAAATCGATCTGAGAATCCACCTTAACAGCACTCATACCGAACAGGCGGCGCACATCCACCACGCCGATACCCCGCAGTTCAATGTAGTGACGAATCAATTCCGGCGCCGTTCCGGTCAGCGTGTTGGAAATGCGGCTGATCTCCACCGCATCGTCTGCAATCAGCCGGTGTCCCCGCTTGACCAGCTCAATAGCGGTTTCACTTTTGCCCACGCCGGAATCGCCCATAATGAGAACGCCTTCGCCGTAAATTTCCATCAGCACACCGTGGCGGGTGATGCAGGGCGCCAGATAGCGGTTCAATGCATCGATCATCTGGCTGGTAAACACAACCGTTGTCTCATCCGTGCGCAGCAGGGTTCTTCCGTGCTCCCGAGCCGCCTCCACACACTCCGGCGACGGATCCATGGCCCGGGACAGCACCAGCGCCGGAATCTCATAGGAAAACAGCGCCGAATAGCTTTCTTTGCGCTCCTTCGGCGACAGGCTTTCCAGATAAGTATGCTCCGCCTTCCCCTCCACCTGCAGGCGGCGGGGATCAAAATATTCAAAAAATCCGGCAAACTGCAGACCGGGACGGTTCACATCCACAATCGTCAAAAGAGCGGTGTCGTAATCGCTCCCCTTGTGCAGGACCTCCAGAGAAAATTCTTCTACAATTTTAGACAGTTTGACACTGCGCTGCTGCGCCATATCAGATCGCCCCTTTCCGCGACTTTTGGCGCGCGCCTTTTCCGCTCCGCGCCATCGCATAAAAATACAAATATAGTATACCGTATTCCCTGCCTGCACGCAAGCAAAAAGCGCACAGCGAAATATTTTCGCTGTGCGCTTGATTTTACAGCGCCCCCAGTTCCTCCATGGTCGGAATGGAGTCCGCCGCACCGGGCCGGGAAACCGTGATTGAAGAAGCACGGGCCGCCAGAGCCAGCGCTTCCGGAATGGACTGACCGCCCAAATAGGCCCGCAGGAAAAAACCCGTAAAAGTATCTCCGGCCGCAGTGGTATCCACCGCCTGGACAGGAATGATCTCCTGGCGATATACCTGGCCGTCTTTCAAGCAGCAGGAACCGGCGCCGCCCAGGGTCAGCACCACCAGCGCTTTGGGGTGGTGCGCCCGAAACCACTCCAGGATGCCGTCAGCATCCTCCCGTCCGCTGATCTGAGCCCCCTCCACTTCATTGATAAAAAACACATCAATCTTGTTCCAATCGCAGGCATCGAGGCAGTGGTCGAAAGGCGAAGGATTCAGCACAATGGTCATTCCCCTGGCATAGGCCTCGTCGATAACTTTATCCAAATCGTTGATCTCGTTTTGCAGCACGATCACATCGCCGGGAGCAAACTGCGAAAGCACCTGCTCCCGATAATCCGCCGGAATACAGCAGTTGGCGCCGCCATACAGGAGAATACAGTTCTGGGCATTTTGATCCACCTGGATAAAAGTATGGCCGCAGGGGCCGTCGGTCCGGCGAACCAGGGACACATTCACCCCGTTCTTTTCCAGCACCTCCAGCAGCATGGCGCCATCGGCATCGTCTCCCACCTGGCCGGCATGGTAGGTAGACAAGCCCGCCTTGGCCAGCGCCACAGACTGGTTCAGCCCCTTACCGCCGGCAAACACCTGCCGCTGCGTGGAGCTCTGCGTTTCCCCCGGCTGCATAATGTGATCCACATGATACACATAATCCACATTCAGGGAACCAAAATTCAAAACTTTCATACGATCCCTCCCAAAGCACGGAACTTGTTGGCTTCACTATAACAAACTCCGCCGGATCGCGCAACCTTTTCCCCCTTCTTCCCTGTTTTTTTCTTCCGCTCCTGCCGTTTCATAAAAAATCAAATTTTTGCCGAAAAAATACTTGCTTTTCCAAAGAAGTTATGCTAATATATAAAAGCTGTCTATTTCATTAGACAAATTATGGGTCTCAGCAAGGAGGTGCAACGGATGGCTAAGTGCGAGTTCTGCGATAAGGGTGTCAGTTTCGGTATCCAGGTTTCCCATTCCCACAGACGTTCCAATCGTCCCTGGAAGCCCAATGTGAAGCGCGTTAAGGCAATTGTTAACGGCACGCCCCGCCATGTATATGTTTGTACCCGGTGTTTGCGTTCCGGCAAAGTTACCAGAGCGGTCTAAGTCACAAACATAGTAAAATCCCACTCTTCGGAGTGGGATTTTTTCTTTGACACAGATATGCACCCTTCAAAAAGCGGAGCCGCATTCGATTGCAGCTCCGCTTTTTTGATACTTACTTCTCTTTTGCCGCCAAATCCGCCCGGGCCCGTTTAAGTGCGTCCAGCATCTCAACGATCTTCCCCTTTCTGCTGGGGGCGTTCAGAATACCGCTGGTGCCGCCGCTGCCGTGGGCTCCTTCCATCACAACCTTATACACATCGTCGCCGGTGCTGACGCCTGCCGCCTGCAGGATCAGGATCTCTTCGCTGACCGACTTGACCGCCGCATTGGTGGCGTGAATATAATCGTCGCTGCTGGTGCTGCCGGTGCCGATCAGGCTGGTGGGCTCGCAGATCATCATATCCGGCCCCAATGTTGCCACAGCCTTGGCCGCCTCGGGCGAATCACAGCATACGATAGTGACCAGATCCAATTCGTTGGCCCGCTTGATAGCTTTATCCAGCTGATCCACCGTCAGCGGATGCTCCGCGTGGTTCAGCACCACCGCCTGGGCGCCCGCATCCTTGACGCCCTCGGGCAGAATATGCCCCATGCCGCGGCCGGGCACAATGCCGTCCAGATGCTGGGCCGTAACGATAATGTGTTCTGTGGCCTCGGCCACCATGCGAATGTCCACATGCTGGGCTGTGAAAATGATATCCAGGTCATACTGCTCCGCCAGTTCATCGCACACTTTGGCCAGCTCCAGGGATTCCTGCCCATAAATATAAGCCTTGGGGTTAACGATCAGAAAGGGAACACGAATTTTTCTTTTCATAGCGCTTTTTCCTCCTTACTCGCCCATCACAACGATTTTGCATTTCCGCGTGCGCGGACGGGTGCGGTCAAAATCCGCAAAGTAAATATACCCCGTGGTGCCCACGCCCAATTTTCCGCCATCCACCTCGAACACTTGGCTGGAGCCCAGAATGGTGGCCTTCAAGTGGGCGTCGCAGTTCCAAAGGGCGGTACGATCCCCGTTCGGCAGGTAAGACGCGGCATCGGGCCAGGACTCCACCGCTTTATAGTGTTCCTCGCCGGGATAACTGTAAAGGCCGGCGCTGGTCTGGTCGGGAATGATTTTTTCCAGCACATCGTTCAGATCCGCCTGCAAAAATTCGTCTCCGTCTTCGTTGATATCATGAACAAACTCCTCGAAAAAGACGCTGCAGGTGGTATGAGGCGAGATCACGGCGCAGATACCGTTTTGAATGCCGCTCTTCTCAATGGCGGCCCGCACTTGAGGCGTGATATTGAGATAGGTGGGCGTATTGCCATGGGACTGAACTTCGATTTGCTCCTTGTAAACTGCCATAACTCAGATCTCCTTTGTTGCAAATACGGAATAATAATGCTTCAGGCACTGCTGCATTCCCTGCTTGGCCAGCTTTTTCAGGGCCAGATAATTGTCCGGCTGCCCCTGGTCGACAGCATTTTTTGCCGCCACAAGGAAGTCCGTATAAATGTTGATTTTGCTGATGCCGTTCAGGGCGCAGCGGTTCAGGTTTTCATCGCCGGAGGAAGATCCGCCGTGAAGCACCAGCGGCGTTTCAATGGCCCCGGCAATTTCCTGCAGGCGCTCGAAATTGATTTTAGGAATGCCGCGATACAATCCGTGGGCCGTTCCGATGGAAATGGCCAGGGAATCCACCCCTGTGGCCTCGGCAAAAGCCTGGGCGTCTGCCACCGCAGTATAGCGGGAATCATCCGCCGCACCTTCAGACACACCCACATTGTGGCCCACACCTACATGGCCGATCTCCGCTTCTACCACCACCCCATGGGGATGGGCATAGTCGATGATCTCCCGGGTGCGGCGCACATTTTCCTCAAAGCTTTCCATGGATGCGTCAATCATCACCGAAGTGAAACCCAGATCCACCGCTCTTTTGATCACCTCGGGATCAGCGCCATGATCCAGATGGAGCACCACAGGCACAGACGCCTGCTCGGCATATTTCCGCCCCACCATGGCCGCATCTTCCAGCGTAATATTCTCTCCCATGTGGGCCTCAGCCAAGGCCAAAATTACGGGCATATGAAGTTCTTCCGCCACTTCCACATGCCAACGCAAGGAATCCAGGTCAATAAAATTCGGTGCAGGAATGGCATAATGACCCGCCCGCGCTTTTTGGAACAATTCTTTGGATGTTACCAGCATGATTTCCCCTCTTCTCTCACAAGTTTTTCAAACTTTGAATCCTTCCGGCAATATCGTCGGTCTGAAATACATAGCTGCCCGCAATCAGCACATCCGCACCTTCTGCCACCAGCTTTTGTCCCGTTTCCGCGTTCACGCCGCCATCTACGCTGATGGGCACATGAATCCCCGTTTCATCCATAATCTCCCGAACCCGGCGCAGTTTTTCATACACGCTGGGTTCAAAAGTCTGGCCGCCGTACCCCGGCTCCACGCTCATCAGGATCAGCCAATCGATATGGTGCAGCAGATACCGCAGATTTTCCACGCCATAGGCCGGCCCAATCCCAAGGCCCGCTTTCATTCCCGCCTTTTTGATTTCTTTGAGAAAATGAATCGGATTGTTGCAGGCGTCCAGCTGAAATGTAAGCAGATCTGCACCGGCGGCGGCAAACATGCCAAGATACCGTTCCGGCTGCAGAAGTTCCAGATGCACTGACAAGGACAGCGATGTGAACCCTTTGAGATCCCGTACCATCTGGGGGCCAAAGGTAAGATTCTCCACATACACACCGTCCATCACATCGATGTGCAGCAGGTCGGCCCCAGCCTGCTCCGCAGCGCGCACCTGCTCGCCCACATGCAGCAGATCGCAGGCCAGAATCGAAGCTGATACTTTCGCCATGGTGCTCCCTCTTTCCGCTTATTGATTGGTTTCGTGCATGGTCACAGCATGCATCCAGTCCTTGGCCAGCGCGTACAGCTCTTTGTATTTTTCAAAATAGAATTGATACGCTTCGTGGCGCGTCTGATCCGGCTCAATGGTATAATCCACCGCCGTCATGGCGTCCGCCGCCGTTTGCACATCAGGATACACCCCGCCGGCCACGGCGCCCAGAATAGCAGATCCAAGGCAGGGCCCCTCTGTCACCTTCGGCACCACAATGGGCAGGTTGCTCACATCGGCATGGGTCTGCAGCCAGAAGCGGCTCTTTACCGCGCCGCCGGAGATGACAATACTGTCGGGCCGGAACCCCGCCTGGCGGAACACTTCCAAAATGGCTTCCGTGCCGTAGCAGATGCTCTCGATAATGGCCCGGTACAGGTGGGCCGGCGTGTGGCCCAAGGACAGGCCATAAAACATGCCGCGCACATCGGGATCCACATGAGGCGTGCGGTTGCCCTGGAAGAAATCCAGCGCCACCAGGCCCTCAGCGCCAATGGGCAGCGCCTCTGCCTCCCGGTTCAAAATATCATACACGCTGCAGCCCTCTGCCTTGGCCCGCTCCTTCACGGTGCCGCAGAGCTGCTTGGTGAACCACTCGATGATGGAGCCCGTGGACGTCTGACCGCCCTCCACCATCTGCAGCCCCTTGACAATACAGTCGGGATAGGAGCCCCACATCCCCTTTTGGTGAATGGGCTCTTTCACCTGGGCAATGTGCAGATGGGACGATCCGGTGATCAGCGTCAGCTTGCCGGGCTGCACAGCGTTCAGGCCAATCACACCCACGAAAGCATCGGCGCCGCCCTCGCCCACAGGAATTCCGGCCACCAGGCCAAGGGCTTCCGCCGCCTGTTCTGTTAATCCGCCGGCCAAGTCGCCCATGGCCAGCACCCGCTGGGGCAGCTTTTCCGCCAAATCCTCCAAGCCGATCTTTTCATAAAAATCCACAGGGTATCCGCCCTCTTCGCTGTTGTAGAACCAGCGGGCAGCCGCGCAGTTGATACTGGCGGTGTATTCCCCCGTCAGGCGGTACATCAGCCAGTCCGTACATTCGTAAAACCGGGTGGCCCGGTGATACAGCTCCGGTTCGTTCTCCTTCAGCCACAAAGCTTTGCAGGGCAGCCACTCAGCAGAAACCATGCCGTAACCGCAGGATTTCAGCGCATCATGGCCGGAGGCATAGATCCGTTTGGCCTGTTGGGAAGCCCGCACATCCATCCACAAAATCGCCGGACGCAGGGGCACCATATCATCCCCGGACAAAAGAACAGTACAGCAGGTGGTGTCCACGCTCATGCCCTTGATGCAGCGGGGGTCGATGCCGCTTTCAGCCACTGCCCGGCGGGACGCCTTGCAGATCGCTGCCCACCACTCTTCGGGATCCTGCTCTGCCCGGCCGCTGGCCGGGGTATACAGGGGATAATCCTCCCCGCAAAATACAATGGGATTGCCCTGCAGGTCAAAAATACCCACCCGGGCGCCGCCGGTTCCCATGTCGATTCCCAATACGCAATCCAGCTGCTTCATATGACTGCTCCTCCCTCTTCATTCACTTTAGTTACATATGTGCTTCATAGCACATCTCTTTGTTTTAATTATAGTATACTTTTAGGAGTTCCGTCAACACTTTCTTTTTATCTGTTGGTTTTCTGGAAATAATAGTTGCATTTTCGAAAAAAATATCCTATAATCGCAATCACAAAGTTACAAATGTGCCTAATAGAAAGGATTGAGGTTTCCGCCATGGAAAACGAATCTGTCCTCCAGGATCCCCTGTTCCCCAAAATGCTGCTGACCGCCACCCTGTATTATAAGGAAAAACTATCCCAGCAGGAAATCGCCCAGCAGCTGAATATTTCCCGCCCATGGGTCTCCAAACTGCTCAAGCGCGCAGAAGAAGCAGGGATTGTGCGCATCGAAGTGCTGTCTCCCTATACCGGGAATACCGAATTGGAGCAGACCCTCTGCGAAAAATACCGCCTGCAGCACTGCGCCATTGCCCACGGCCAGGATCCCGATCTGGGCCGTTCCGCCCAGGATGCCGCCGAGTATTTCCTTTCCCTGCTCCAGCCGGAAGATACCGTCGGCGTTGGCTGGGGCACCAGCGTTTCCCGCCTGATCAGCCGTGTGGAACCCCGCTCCTTCCCGAATGTTCGCATTGTGCCCCTGGCCGGCAGTTTTGGCAACACCATCAGTCACTTCCCCAATTTCAGCGCCCTGAGACTGTCAGAGATTCTGGGCGGCGAAGCCTGTGTCCTTCACACGCCGGCCCTGTGCGCCTCCCGCGAGGAATACGACCTGCTCACCGCCAACGAAGCCACCCGCACCGTCCTGCACCGCGCTGAACACGCAGATATCCTGCTGTTGGGCATCGGCGCCTTTGCCGACTCTGTATCGCCCCAATACGGCGTATTCGGCCCGGATGAAATCCAGGCCCTGCGCAGCCAAAACGCCATTGGCGACGTGGCGCTGCAATATCTGAGCGCAGACGGCCAGCCCATCGACATTCCCGCCACGCAGCAGTTGATCAAAGCCGATATTTTCAAGGCCAGCGCCAACGCCCGGGCCAGCATCGGAATCGCCGCAGGCCTGCAAAAAGTCCGCACCATCGACGCAGCCCTGAAGCTGCATCTGGTCAACGCCCTGTTCACCAATGAAGAAACAGCCCTCGCCCTGCTGGGACTGTAAAAAGCACCGCGCATTGCATTTTCCTGCAATGCGCGGTGCTTTTCTTTTGAACGCCCCTCTTACCAATGGGCATCCTCAATTTCATGTTTTTTATCCCGGGTCATCAGTTCAGACAGAACCTCCCGGGCTTCTTTTCCATTATAAAGCACCTGCCAGGCGCCTTCGGAAATCGGCATTTCGATACCATACTTTTCCGCCAATGTCTTTACCGTGTCTGTGGCATAGTACCCTTCCACCACAGCGCCGATCTCCTGCAGCGCTTTCTCCACCGGCATACCCTGACCGATCAGAATGCCGGCCCGGTGATTGCGCGAATGCATGGAAGTGCAGGTAACGATCAAATCACCCACACCGGCCAACCCCGCAAAGGTTTCTTTCTGGCCGCCCATAGCCACGCCCAGGCGGGCCGTTTCCGTCAGCCCCCGGGTCATCAGCAGGGCTCGGGTATTGTCACCGTAGCCAAGGCCATCACAAACGCCATAGCACAGCGCGATCACATTCTTCAGCGCCGCCGCCAGCTCCACACCCACGATATCCGGGCTGGAATAGATGCGGAAATAGGGATTCATAAACACATCCTGCACCAACTCCGCCGCCGCCCGGTCAGGGGACGCCGCCACGCAGCCCGTGGGCACTTTGCGCCCCACCTCTTCGGCGTGGGAAGGGCCGGACAGAGCCACCACCCGGCAGCGCCCGCCCGTTTCCTCATCGATCACCTGGGACAGGCGCAGCGAAGTATGTTTCTCGATGCCCTTGGACACAGAGACAATCAGCGTCCCGTCTTTCAAATGGGGCGCAGCGGCCTTTGCCGTTTGGCGCACCGCAAAGGAAGGCGTGGCAAACACCGCCAGCTCTTTGTCCGCCAGGCAGGACAGATCCGTGGTGATCTGCAGCGCCTCCGGCAGAGCCACACCCTTGAGCAGCGGATTCTCCCGCACTGTACGCAGGTGCTCCGCCTCCGCTTCCGAAAAGGACCACAGCGTTACCTCATGGCCGTTATCCAACAGCGTCAGCGCCAGAGCCGTACCCCAGCCTCCGCTGCCCACAACCGCGATTTTCATGTTCCACTCTCTCCTTTCCGATGTAAAGAAAATTTACTTTCCGTACCGTTCAGCAGTCGCCGGATATTCCCCCGGTGGGCAAAAACCATCAAGCCCGCTGACACCGCTCCCAGACATTCAATCGTCACATCATGGTAAAACAGCCACAGGCAAATCAAAAGCGTGGGAGCCGCGCACACAGATCCCAGCGAAACATACCGGGTCAGCAGTACAACAACAAAAAAGACGCCCAGAGCAATCAGCGCCACACGCCAATCGATCACCATCAGGGCTGAGACCCCGGACAGCACCCCTTTTCCGCCGCGAAACCCAAAGGTAACGGGATACATGTGCCCCAGCAGCACAAAAATCGTTGCCACCAGTTTGCCGATCATCGGCAGGCCCAAGAAATGCCCAAACAGGAATCCGCCCAGAGCCGCAGCAAAAACCGCCTTCAAAATGTCGCAGGCCAGCACACCCACAACGCCTTTGATCCCAAAGGTGCGGTAAAAATTGGTCAGCCCCGCATTGCCGCTGCCATGGGTTCGGATATCATCACGAAACAAACACTTGGATACCAGGATCGAGCCGTTCACGCATCCCAGCAGATAAGCCGCCACAGCCACCGGCACCAGACAAATCAGTACCGCTGCCATCAGCCCTCATCGCCCTTCTCCCGGATAGACAGCACGATCGGCGTACCCTCCAGGCCAAAAACCGAGCGCAGCTGGTTTTCAAGATAGCGCTGATAGGAATAATGGAACAGGCGGCTGTCGTTGCAGAAACATACGAAGTGCGGCGGTTTGACACCCACCTGGGTCATATAATAGATCTTCAGCCGGCGCCCCTTATCCGTGGGCGGCTGTACACGGGTCTGCGCATCTGCCAGCACATTGTTCAGCATCCCCGTGGTGATGCGGACTGCAGATTGATCATTGACATAGTTGATCAGTTCAAAGAGCCGCTCCACCCGCTGACCTGTCAGCGCAGAAATGAACAGGATGGGCGCATAGGTCATGTAGGCCAGATCATTGCGTACCTTTTCGCGGTAAGCGTCCATGGTTTTGCCATCTTTCTCCACAGCATCCCACTTGTTGACGACAATGATGCAGGCTTTACCCGCGTTATGGGCCAGCCCCGCCACCTTGGTATCCTGCTCCGTCACGCCTTCCTGGGCGTCGATCATAATCAGGCACACATCGCTGCGCTCAATGGCCATGGTGGCCCGGAGCACGCTGTATTTCTCAACGCTTTCCTCCACCTTGGACTTTTTGCGCATACCGGCGGTATCAATGAAGATATACTTGCCCTTGGCATTCTCAAATTTCGAGTCGATCGCATCCCGGGTCGTGCCGGCCACATTGCTGACGATCACGCGCTGCTCGCCCAGAATGCGGTTAACCAGCGAGGATTTACCCACATTGGGCTTGCCGATGAGGGCAACTTTGATATAGTCGCTATCCTCTTCTTCCTCATCCTCCGGCGGGAAATACTGCACGCAGGCATCCAGCAGGTCGCCGGTGCCATGGCCATGGACAGCGGAAACCGGGATGGGATCCCCCAGCCCCAGGTTATAAAATTCGTAGATATCGGGATTGAGCGTACCGGTGCTGTCCATCTTGTTCACGCCCAGCACAATGGGCTTTCCTGAACGCAGCAGCATATTGGCCACTTCCTGATCCGAGGAGGTCAGCCCCGTTTTAATATCGCACAGGAAGATGATCACCGTGGCGTTTTCAATGGCGATTTGGGCCTGCTCCCGCATAAAGCCCAAAATCTGGTTATCCGTTCTCGGCTCAATGCCGCCGGTATCCACCAGCGTGAATTTGCGGCCGTTCCAATCGGTTTCGCCATAAATCCGATCGCGGGTTACGCCGGGCGTGTCCTCCACGATC
>CALDMR010000051.1 GCA_937915065.1 uncultured Clostridia bacterium | reverse complement strand
TGCGCCGTCATTGTCGTAGCAAATCACGATCTCCTTGGTATACCGGGACAGGAGCCGCACCTGTTCTACTGTGAGGGCCGTTCCCATGGAGGCGACCGCATTGTCAAAGCCGGCTTGGTGGAGGGTGACCACATCGAGGTTGCCCTCGCACAGGATGATGTTGGGCCGCTTTGTTTTTTTGACAAGATTGATGGCATACAGGGCGCGGCGTTTGCTGTATGTAATGGTTTCGGAGGTGTTCATATATTTGGGTTCGGACTTATCCAGCACACGGCTGCCAAAGCCGATCACATCGCCCCGCACATCGATAACCGGCAGCATCAGCCGATTGCGGAATTTGTCGTACAGTCCGCCGTTTTTATTCTGCACGGCCAGACCTGCTGCCAGTAGTTCCGCCTTGGTGTACCCCAACTTAAGCATGGCGCTGATCAGGGTGTCCCAGGATTCCGTCGATGCTCCCATGCCAAACCGCACGGCGGTGCGGCGGGTGATCTGCCGCCGGTTCAAGTAAGCCTGGACGGCTTGTCCGGCGCTGCTTTGCAGCGTTTTGTGGTAAAAGCGGGCGGCGTCTTTATTCAGGGCGAGAACCCGCTGGCGCAGATGGTTTGCTTCGCGGTTGCCCGTGTCCTCGGGCACATCCATGTTGGCCCGTTTGGCCAGGAAACGCACGGCGTCCGGAAAGGAGAGGTTTTCTTCTTCCATGACGAAGTTGATCACGCCGCCGCCCTTGCCGCAGCCGAAACAATGGTAGATCTGCTTATCGGGAGACACGGAAAAGGAGCCGGTCTTTTCGCTGTGAAAGGGGCAGAGGCCGAAGAGATTGCTGCCCTTTTTGGTCAGATGCACATAGTCGGACACTACATCGACAATGTCGCTGCGGGCGATCAGTTCATCCAAAAAACTGGCCGGAAATGACATTTTTCCCCCTCCTTGCGAAAGTATTGCCGAAAAAGAGCGGTTCTATTCTGCTCGGCGGCGGCTGAATCTACCGGCTCTTTTATAGTGCTGATATAATAGTTATACGCAAAAGATTTCATATTTCCTCTTTTTTTCGTGAAAAAAACATGAAAAACAAAAAAATAAGCAATTTGACAGCTTTCTGTGGCGGGATTATAATCGAAATTATCTATTTTGCTGAATCAATGAAACGCAATCCAAGGGAGGGAGCGACAGTGGAGATCCTGGTATTGGCAGCGCTGTGGGAGAGAACGCCCCGGGTTCCGGAAAAGGCCTTTGTTGCCATACTGCCGCCGGAGCGTTTGGCGCGGCTGCATGGCCGGCGCGGTGAAAAAGAAGTGCAGGTCTTGGCGGCCTATGGTTTGCTGCGCTGCGGTATGCGTAAAATGTGCGGGCAGGGGACGCTGCCGCCTTTGAGTTATGGCCCTTGCGGAAAACCTGCCTTTCCGGAGGGAAGCCCCTGTTTCAGTTTAAGCCATACAGAGGGAATGGCGCTATGTGCCTTTTCTGAAAAACCTGTGGGGGTGGACGGAGAGCGGCTGCGTCCGGTGGAGGCTGCTCGGGCGGAGCGGCTGAATCTGCAGGCAGACAGCACCGCCTTTTTTGAAGAATGGACGGCGCGGGAAAGCCGGGTGAAACGGCGCGGCGGCAGCGCGGTCATCTGCCGGCGTCCCGTTGAACCGGAACCGGACGAATGGGTGTGGCCCCTGGCGGTGGCGTCGGGGTACGCCGCGGCTTTGTGCGCATCCGTAGAGGCGCCGGTGGTGCGCCTGGAACGGATGAATTTGGGGACGGTGCTGGCCCCTTGGATGGCGTCATGGGCTGAAGAGAGAAAAGAAAGATAGCGGGGTGGGTGAAAAATCATCGCACGGAAACGATTTTCGCGGATAGGGACTGGCTTTTTTATTGCCGAGCGATTATAATAAAGCATCTAGAGCATGATAATAGTAGAGGGAGCGTGGATATGGACTACGGCGTCGTGGAACAGGGGAGCTTTATTAAGCGATTAAACCGTTTTTCCGCGCTGGTGCAGGTGCGGGGAGCAGAGGCGTTGTGCCATGTAAAAAACACCGGGCGACTGGGCGAATTGTTGCTGCCTGGTGCGGTGGTGTACTTAAAATACAGTGATGCTCCGGAGCGCAAGACCTGTTGGGATCTGATTTCTGTGGAGCACCAGGGGCAGATCGTCAATATCGACTCCCAGGCGCCCAACCGCGTGTTTGGCCAGTGGGTGGAAAGCGGCGGTTTTCGCAGGGATGTCCGCGCCGTGCGGCCGGAGTTCACTTACGGCGATTCCCGGTTCGACTTTCGGTTGGAGTGTGATGCATGCGTGCAGTTCGTGGAAGTTAAAGGCGTTACACTGCTGCAGGACGGTGATGCCTGGTTTCCGGACGCGCCGACAGAGCGGGGGGCGAAACATTTGCTGGGCCTGGCTCGGGCGGTGGAGGCAGGATACGAAGCGGTTGCGGTATTTGTGATTCAGCGGAAAGGCGCCCGGTGCCTGCGGCCCAACGATCAGCGAGACCCAGCCTTCGGACAGGCATTGCGCCGGGCGGCGGAGGCTGGCGTGGGTGTGTTTGCCTATGACTGCCGTGTTACAGAAGCCACATTGATGATTGATGCGCCGGTGCCGGTGCAGCTGTAAAGATACAGATGAGGAGAGAGTGCATATGAAAATTGGCATGATTTTTGAGGGAGGCGCCTGCCGTTCCGTTTTTTCTGCGGGTGTAATGGATGCGTTGATGGACGCACAGATCCGGGGCGACTACTTGGTGGGAGTCAGTGCGGGGGCCTGCTACATGGTGTCATACGCCAGCGGCCAGCGGGGGCGCAACCGGGAACTGGCCCTGCGCTATATTCCCGACCGGCGCTACATGGGGCCGAAGTATCTTTCGGATCGGAGAAACCGCAGCTTTTTTAACCAGGAATTTATTTATGAGCAGATCCCCAATTACTATCTGCCCTTTGATTATGAAGCCTTTGCAAAATTTCCGGGAGAAGCGATTGCGGTGGTGACCAATTTGAAAACGGGAAAGCCGGAGTATCTGCCAATTCCCCGCAAGGATCGCCGCTCCACGCTGCTGCGGGCTACTTGCGCCCTGCCGCTGCTGTTTCCGCCCGTTGCATACTGCGGAAAACTGTATATGGACGGCGGTATTACCGACGCTATCCCGATCGCCCATGCGGTGAAAGCGGGCTGCGAAAAAAATATCGTAGTACTGACGCAGGATCGTGGTTATATCAAGTCCCCGGAGAAGGCGTTGGAAGTGGGAAAGCTGCGCTACCGGGCCTGGCCCAACTTTATCAAGGCCCTGGATGAGCGCACCATGCGCTACAACGGTACGCTGGAGCGTTTGCGCCGGTACGAGGCCGAAGGAAAGGCATTTGTTATCGCGCCGAAGGATTCCAGTGGTTATCACCGGATCGAAAAAGACCCTAAAGTGCTGGAGCAGTGGTACCGCGACGGCTATGACCAGGCCATGGAGCAGATGGATGCGCTGAAGGCCTATTTGCAGGAGGATACGGCATCCACGGCTGAGGAATAAAAGATTTCCGGCGTGGAATAAAACACAATAAAAAGCGCAAGGAGTATTTCAAGAAAAATTGAAATACTCCTTGCGTTTTTGCGCGGATATGATAAAATGTAATTAAAGAAAATTTGAAATAGATGGCGGCAGGTGAGACTATGGGATTGGCAGAATCCTTTAAGGCCCTGGCAGATCCCCAGCGGCGGGAAATTTTGCTGCTGCTGCGGGGCGGCTGCTGCACGGCGGGGAAGCTTTCCGAGCAGCTGCAAATTTCGCCCTCGGCGTTGTCCTATCATTTGAAGGCGCTGAAAAAGGCGGATATGGTCACGGAATACAAAGAAAAGAATTTTGTGTACTACGAGCTGAACACATCGCTGTTTGACGAAATGATGCTGTGGTTTCAGCAATTTTCCGGGGAGGGAAAGGTATGAGTAAAAAAGAGCGCGTGCTGTCCTGGGTTTTGCTGGCGCTGTGTGTTGCGCCGATTCTCGTGGCGGTGGTGGGTATTCAGTTCCTGCCAGATCAGATTCCGGTGCACTACAATGCCGCCGGTGAGATTGATCGCTGGGGCAGCAAATATGAAGAACTGATCATCGGCGTTGTCTTTTCCCTGGGCGGGTGGATCTTGTGGCTGGTGTCCCGTTTCAGCGGCTGCTTTGCGGACACGGAAACGGAGCGGGTTCAGGCCCGGGCCAATGCCGGGATCGTGCGCATTACAGGCATTGTGGTGCAGCTGTTCCTCCTGGCGTTGGAAATCGTGATGCTGGTGGGCGCATTTCAGGAGGCCAGTGCCGGCGCTGCTGTTTCGTCGGTGCCGATCAATAAGGTGGTCGGTATTGGCAGCGGCTTGATGTTTCTGGTGCTGGGCAATATTATGCCGAAGGCGAAACCGAATCCCTGTATTGGCGTGCGTTTGCCATGGCTGGAGGACAATCCGGAAGCCTGGCGCAAAAGCCAGCGCGCCGGAGGGATCGCCTTTGCTGTGGCGGGAGCGGTCTGCCTGGTGCTCTCCCTGCTGCTCCATGGATTTATACTGGTTTGGGTGGTCATGATCTGTGCCCTGGGCGCGGCAGCGGCATCCTGTATTTTTTCTTGGCGTTACAGCCATGAATAAAAAAACATCGCCCCGGAAAGGATTTCCTTCCGGGGCGATGTTTTTTACGGTTCTGACAACAGGCTGGCCCAATCAATTTGCGCAACAGGTACAACGGGCTTTGGGGTCTCTGGATGGGGAGCCAGCATCTTTTCCATCCAGATCATGTCATACCAGCGGCCGAATTTATAGCCGCACTGATGGAAAGTGCCCACCGGCACATAACCTAGATGGGCGTGGAATTCCGTGCTGTTGTTGTCCAGGTGCGCATCTGCTTCCGCGGTCCAGGCGATGCATGCATTCAGGTTCAGGATGTGCTGCGCCCGGAGAAGACGCTCCAGGGCGCTGTAAAGCTGCCCGCCGCAGCCCCTGCCGGGCAGCCCCTGCCTCACATAGATGGAGGTCTCCACGGCCCAATCATAGGCGGCGCGCTCTTTGAAGGGGGCGGCATAAGCATACCCCACGGGAACGCCGTCTGCCTCCGCCACCAGGTAGGGATAGCGCTGCAGCGTGGCGGTGATGCGCCGGGCAAATTCTGCGGAGGTCGGCACATCATATTCAAAGGTGATGGCGGTTTGCTCCACATAGGGGCGGTAAATGTCCAGTAGGGCGGGGGCGTCTGCCTCTTCTGCCATGCGGATGGAGTATGCTTGTTTCATAAAATGCCTCGTTTCATAGGAAGTCAGAGGGGGAGGATTGCTTGCTGCCAGTGGCTGATCAGCTTGTCCAGGGTGTAGGATGCGTTGGCGGGGCTGGTGGAGGGGAGCACCGTGCAGGGGCGGCACAGCTCCGGCTCAATGTATTTGCGGTAGAGCCGCCCGGCGGTTCCGCCGTTGGTGTAGATCTGGCGGATCGGAGCGGCGTCAAGAATGGGGCGCAGGTCGTTGGGAACCACATTTTTGATGCTGCTGTCGCTGGAGCCGATGATGTCGCAGCTGTGAATCACGTCCCACAGGGCGATGTGGTGCCGCAGCAGCATGCTCCGCTTTTCTTCGATGGAGGATGGAGCATCCTCTCCGGCCAGCGCCGCAATCACTTTCCAGAAGCGGTTTTGGGGATGGTGATAGAAAAACATGCCTTCCCGGGATTTGACCGAGGGAAAGGAACCCAGGATCAGGATGCGGGAATCCTCCCGATACAGGGGGGCAATGGGGTGCTCGATATGTTGATAGGCACCGGTGGGCTTGGCTGCCGGCTGTGCCATCTGTTGGGCCAGCGCCATGCAGATACGGCCGGTGAGGCCCCAGATGGCGTGATTTTCATACAGATAGATGGGGACGTCGATTTTGCCCGGGCGCCAGGGGTAACCCTCTTCAAAACCAATCAGATGGTAGGGGAAGTCGTCGGGGATCTGCGGTTCCAGGTCATAGGTATAGAGCATGGGCCGTGTGTTCAGAAAAAAGGAGAAGGGAACCAGAAAGGTTTCTTTTACCTCGGCGGCGCTGCGGCGCAGATGACGCTGGAGATCCCGGGCGCGGATTTTAGCCAGGATGGGATAGATCAGTGTGCCGGACTGGTGATACACATAGTCCAGTTCAGCCAAAGGATGGATGGATGCGGCGGGAAGGGACAATTCTTCCTCAGTTTCCCGCAGGGCGCATTGCAGGGGCGTTTCTCCGCCCTCCATGCGTCCGCCGGGGAAGCAAACTTCGCCGGGTTGGCGGTTCAGCGTATCGGCTCGCACTTCAAAGAGCAGGGAAGGTTCGCCTTTTTCGTAAACCAGGGGAACCAGCACGGCAAAAGCTGCCTTGGCGCCCGATAAACGGGGAATATGACCGCTGAATCTCTTTTCAAATTCCTTGATCTGCATGATGGTTCCTCCTGTGCAGCCGTGTGTGTTTCCTGTAACCGGCAACAGGCAGCCAGCGGCTGCCTGTTGCTTTTTTCATATCCTGTCAAAAAAAGGCCCCATGCCCACCCTCGCAGGTGCAGTTCATATCTGGTCATAACAATACGATGTCACTGTGCGCGTGTGCGCGATCGGGGCGTTACAATGCTTGGGGGATTGAACCCCGCACCGGCCCTTCGGTGTACCATAACTGTATCAGAGTGCAACTTGCGCTGTTGCCGCGTGATATGCGCCCTGTACCCGCTACCTGCTGCCTTTGCTTGTCAGGATTCTATCAGCTCTGTGCTCCAGTTGCACTGCTGGAGCTGATTGTCCAGCAGGCGCAGCTCTTTGGCCATCCGGTCGATTTCGGAGCGCCAGTCTGCCACGGAAATGGCGGATTTGATTTTGATTTCCGTATTTCTGGCCCGGTAGGAGGTTTGGCTTCCTGTGGCCGCGATCTCTTTATATATGCTGATTTTCAAGGACAGGGCATCCTTTTTGGCGATAAGAGCTGTCAGCGTTTCGTCGCCGATCTGGGTGGCGCAGTTGGTCTGATTGATGCATCGGATCAGGTGGGACAGGCGCAGGATGGACTGATCCAATGCCTGCTTGAGCTGTTCCGGGTCTTCTGCGGTGGTTTCACCCTCCTGCACCAGTGCGTTGTCGTTGAGCCGCTCTTTCAGCTGCGCAATGGCGCGGTTGAGGTCAGAGCGTTCCTGCAGGGCTTCGGCGAGTTTCATCATGTGATCCTCCTGTTCTGATGGATGATGGTGCTATTGTACTACAGGATCGCCACGCCTGCAAGGCGCTCTTGGAAAAAGGGGCGGACTTTTGAACAAGCGGAACATCTTGCATTTTATGCAGTCAGCACCTATAATAAAATAAATATTTCATTTGTTCGCTGCTGTGCGAACAAAAAAGGAGTTTTGCACTATGACGCCTATTGCTGAAGAGAGTTTGGCTTTTCACGCAGAAAAGCGCGGTAAAATTGAAGTGATTTCCACGGTGCAGGTTCGTGATTCCCACGATCTGTCTGTGGCGTATACCCCCGGTGTGGCCCAGCCCTGTCTGGAGATCCAGAAAGACCCCGCCAAATCCTATGAACTGACCCGCCGCTGGAACATGGCTGCCGTTATTACAGACGGTACCGCCGTTCTGGGCCTGGGCGATATCGGGCCGGAAGCCGGTATGCCTGTGATGGAGGGAAAATGCGTTTTGTTCAAAGAATTCGGCGGCGTGGACGCCTTCCCCCTTTGCATCAAGAGCAAGGATGTGGACGAAATTGTTCGCACGGTGTATCTCCTGTCCGGCAGTTTTGGCGCCATCAATCTGGAAGATATTTCTGCGCCCCGCTGCTTTGAAATCGAAGCGCGGCTGAAAGAGCTGTGCGATATTCCCGTGTTCCACGACGACCAGCATGGCACTGCTGTGATTGCGCTGGCTGGTATGACCAATGCCTTGAAAGTGGTGGGGAAGAAGCGCGAAGAGGTCAGGATTGTCATCAACGGCGCCGGCGCGGCGGGCATGTCCGTCTGCCGACTGCTGCTGCGGGCAGGGTTTGAGCACATTACCATGTGCGATAAATCCGGCATTCTGTGCGAGGGAGAAACCGATGGGATGAATCCTTATATGGTGGAAATGGCGTCCTTGACCAATCGGGAGCACCGCCGGGGAACGCTGGCCGATGCGCTGAAAGGGGCCGACGCGTTCCTGGGCTTCTCCGCGCCGGGGCTGGTTACGAAAGAAATGGTGCAAACCA
>CALDMR010000050.1 GCA_937915065.1 uncultured Clostridia bacterium | reverse complement strand
CTATGCGACAAAACAGACCGGCTATTTCTGGACAAAACAGCTTGGCCTTAACACCAAGGTTTCTCCAGGGTTCCGTTAAAGCATAACACAAAAAGAACCGTTTTCCCCAAATTCCGGGAAAACGGTTCTTTTTTCATGCATTTACTTCTTGCGCACAGACCATTCTTTCAGATCCTTTAATTCTTCGTAAAGGCGTATGTAGCTTTCGTGCCGTCGGCGGGAAATGTCGCCGGACTCCACAGCTTCCAGCACAGCGCACCCCTTCTCCTTCACATGGCTGCAGCCCACAAAGCGGCACTGATCCAAATAAGGCCGAAATTCCCGGAATGTTTCCGGCAGAGCCTTCTTCAGGGCCAGATCCATTTCCTCCGTATCAAAGGAGGAAAAACCCGGCGTATCAGCCACCAACGTGGTTTCATCCAGACGAAACAGTTCCACATGGCGCGTAGTATGGCGGCCGCGGCCCAGTTTATCGCTCACGGCGTTGGTCTCAATGCCAAAAGCCGGATGCAGCCGATTGAGAATGCTGGATTTTCCCACGCCGGAGTTTCCCGTAAAGGCCGAGATCTTCCCCTGAATCAGCGCCCGCAGATCGTCGATCCCCTCTCCGGTCTCTGCGCTGACGCGCACGGTGGGATAGCCAACCTGTTCATAAAGGCACGCCAGCGCTTCTCCGCTTTCCAGGTCGCACTTGTTCACACAAATGACCACACCGCAGTTTTTCAGTTCTGCAATCGCGCACACACGGTCGATCAAATACGGATCGGTGACCGGCAGGGCTTCCGAAACAATGATGACCAGCTGGTCAATATTCGCCACAGCAGGCCGCAAAAACTCGCACTTTCGCGGCTCAATAGCCTCCACAGAACCGCTGCCGTCCGCCAATTCCTGGATCTCAACCCAGTCGCCCACCAAAGGGGAAACCTTTTCTTTACGAAATTTTCCCCGCGCCCGGCAGGCAACTATGCGTGTGCCGGTATTCACATAGTAAAAACCACTGAGTGCCTTTTCAATAATGCCCCGGCTCACGAGAAGAAAACCTCTTCCTGCCAGGAGATGGTACCGTCAAAGTACACATCCACCTGCTGTGTTCCACTGGCTTTCAAAGTGCAGGTCACCTCGCCCAGCGCTTTGTCCACGCTGCTGTCAAACTGGACTTCTCCCCCCACCTTAATGATTACATGCACTGTACCTTCGCCTTCCGGCAGGTCGTAACTCCGGGTCACCGCCACAACCTGGGGCTCCCGGGGGCCGGTGGATACGCTCAGGGTAATGATAGTGCCCGCTTCTACTTCTGTGCCGGCAGCAATATCCTGATCCAACACTGTACCGGTAGGCGCATCGCTTTCCACGTCTTTGGTCTTGATCACCAGGCCCTCGGCTTTGCTCTTAGCCTCTTCCAAAGTCATATCCACATAGGAAATGACCGAAATTTTCTTGATCTCTTTACCCTTGCTCATAACCAAAGTGACCTGATCGCCCTTTTTCAGGGTCGTGTCTTTTACCGGATCCGTGGAAATCACATGCCCCACCTCGATCTCTTCACTGTATTCCTCACGAAGCTCAATTTTCAAGTCCAGATCCATATTGTTGAGCAGCCCTTCAGCACTGGTCTGATTATAATTGAGCAGATCCGGCATCACATCGCTCTGCACGCCGGCACTGATCGTGACTGTTATCACATGCTTTTCATCCTTAGGCCCTTTCTTTGTCCGGCCGCCCTCCGGAGACTGCTCCATGATCTGATCTTTTTCGTATTCCTCACTGAATTCTGTACCGGCAGTCTCGATCGTAAAACGGTCGGTGATCTCGGGATCAGCCAGCACTTCTTCCAGCGTCTTGCCCAACAGCTGCGGAACCTCGTATTCCTCCTGTCCGCCGCTGCCAAAGCCGGAAAAAATAACAGCAAACAGCACCGCAATCACGGCAACTGCGCCCACAATGGCCGCAATCATGGGCCCTTTGGACTTTTGCTTACGGCGGCTGTCCCGGCGATCTCGCTCGTCATAGTCGTCATAGGCATCCTCTTCATAATCACGATCACGCCGGCGCTCGTGGTGCTCTTCCCGCTTCTGGATGGTTTTCTGATAATGGCGGGCCTCTGTAATCTCTGCGGCGCTGATGTGCTGGGTGGGCTCGCTGGTTTCCTCCACAGCAAAATCCGAAAGGACATAATCAAAATTAATACTGGGATTCTTTCGGAACTCGTCTAGATCGTGGAGCATTGCTTCCGCGCTGGGATAGCGTTTTTCCATATCCGGCGCCATGGCCCGCATGGTGATGAGTTCCAATGCCTCCGGAATCTCGGGATTGATCTCCCGGGGCGACAGGGGCACGGAACTGATGTGCTGAATGGCAATGGAAACCGCACTTTCGCCCTCAAAAGGCAGCCGATTTGTTAGCATTTCATAGAGCACCACGCCGGCAGAATAAATATCCGTTCTTGCGTCAGTGTGTCCGCCCTTGGCCTGTTCCGGGGAAATATAGTGTACAGAACCCAAAGCCTCCTGGGTCAAGGTATTCTCCGCCGATGCCACCAGGCAGGCAATACCGAAATCGGCCACTTTGACGCTGCCATCCCGCAGGATCATGATATTGTGAGGCTTGATATCCCGGTGGATGATGCCGCGGCTATGGGCATGACCCAGCCCTTTCATGATCTGGGTGATAAAATGAAGCGCTTCCCGCCAATTCAGCTGTCCTCTGCGCTCCATGTACTGCTTCAGCGTAATACCATCGATCAATTCCATCACAATGTATTCCGCCTCTGCATCCCGGGATACATCGTAAACGGATACGATATTCGG
This sequence comes from uncultured Clostridia bacterium, assembly GCA_937915065.1. Lineage (GTDB taxonomy): Bacteria > Bacillota > Clostridia > Oscillospirales > Oscillospiraceae > Pseudoscillospira. The sequence continues at coordinate 26,211 of CALDMR010000050.1, read as the reverse complement.
GTGGGAGAGCATGGCAACCGCCTGGGCTTCATCATGGAAGCGGCGGCGGAAATCCGCATTCTGGGCCAGGTCGCTCTTAAGTACCTTTACCGCTACCTGCCGGTTCAAACGATGATCCATGGTCTTGTAAACGATGGCCATACCGCCGGTACCGATTACTTCCAGGATCTCATAGCGGCCATCCAACATTTTTCCGATATAAGCGTCCATAATTTAGCTTTCCGCCTCCTTTTCATATTGCAGCAGTACGATCGTAACATTATCGGGAGCCCCCCGATCGATGGCGATCTTCATCAGCCGATCCAGACAAGTTTCCATATCATCCTCATGGATCACTTCATAAAGCAGCTCCTGGTCGCTGACAGTATTGACCAAGCCATCGGAACACAGCAGAATATGATCTCCCTCTTCCAGGGTCAGGGAAAAGGCATCGCAGCGCACCTGCTGCTCCGTTCCCAACGCCCGGGTGATCAAATTGCGGTTCGGATGATTCCGGGCTTCCTCTTCCGTAATGTCGCCGTTTTCCAGCATATCCTGCACCCAGGAATGATCCCGTGTGACAGCCTTGATTCCGGCAGCATTGATCCGGTAGGCACGGCTGTCGCCCACATTCAAAACAAGACACCGTGCCCCTTCACAAATGGCAGATACCAGCGTTGTTCCCATACCGCGGCATGATTCTTCCAGACAGGAACGCTCAAACACTGCGCTGTTGGCCCGATCCACTGCGGCCAGAGCTGCAACCGACAGCTTCTCCTCCGGCATATTCGGCTCCAGGGCAGGCTCTAATGCATCCAGATAGAAATCCCGGGCCATGGACGAAGCCACTGCCCCAGCCCGGGCGCCGCCCATACCATCGCATACCACCGCCAGGGTATATCCGCCGCAGCGCCTAACGCCGCATGCATCCTGATTCTCTTTGCGGATCACGCCCTGATCTGTTTTTTGCCAAATTCTCATTGCGTATCACCCTTGTCTCTTTCTTGACCGCTCTGCAGCGTGCTGCGGCGCAGCTGACCACAGGCGGCATTGATATCATCGCCCAATTTGCGGCGCACAGTGGCGGTCACACCGCGGCTCTCCAATCGCTTTTGAAAGGCCGCCATACGTCGGCTGGGTTTCAAAGGACTCTCTTCAATATCGTTCAGACCGATCAGATTCACATGCCCCGGCATTCCCTTTAATTGCTTTGCCAGTAAGTCCGCCTGCCAATCAGCATCATTCACACCGTCGATCAATGCATACTCAAAGGAAATGCGCCGTCCTGTCTTTTTAAAATAAGCGCGGCAAGCCTCCATCAGCCCATCCACTCCCACAGCCCTATTGATGGGCAGCAGCTTGTTTCTGGTTTCATCATCCGGAGCATGCAGAGATACGGACAGCGTCAGCTGCAAATCACTTTCGGCCAGGCGGCCAATTTGCTCCACAAGGCCACAGGTGGACAACGATATATGGCGCATACCGATGTGCATACCGTCCGGATGGTTCACCAAGGCCAAAAATTTCAGCACATTGTCATAATTGTCCAGCGGTTCGCCAATGCCCATCAAGACGATATTGGAAATAGGTTCTCCCGAATCCAGCTGCGTAAAAAGCACCTGATCCAGGATCTCCGAAGGCATAAGCCGCCGCACAAACCCCGCCTGAGTAGAGGCACAGAACACGCACCCCATCTTGCAGCCCACTTCCGTGGAAATGCAGACGGAATTACCGTGCTTGTACTTCATCAGCACCGTTTCGATACAGTTCCCGTCCTGCAGCCGCCACAGATATTTCATCGTTCCATCCAGCTGGGACACCAGCTTGCGCTCCACTTGGGGCACAGTGATCACATAGTGCTCCTTCAACTTCTCGCGCAGTCCCTTGGAGAGATTGGTCATCTCATCAAAAGAGGCCGCTCCTTTATGTAGCCAAATAAAGACCTGTTTTCCCCGGAAAGCCGGCTCTCCCAACGCTTGCAGCTGGGCTGTGATCTCCTGCTCATCCAGGGATTTGATATCGATTTTCACGGAGGAATTCCTCCCTTTGCGTTCAGATTAATCGTCTTTTCTCATGCGGCAGATATAAAAGCCATCGGTTCCGTGACGCTGGGGCCACAAGGTAATCTGCCCGCTTTCCACGGCCCCTGCAGGACCGGGCAATGAAAATCCTTCCCGCCGGAAGTTTGCGTGTTCTGCCAGAAAGGCGTCTGTGACGGCTTCATTCTCCCGGGGCAAAATCGTACAGGTGGAGTACAGCAGTACGCCGCCGGGTTTTACATAACAGGCGGCATTCTCCAAAATCGCCCGCTGCACTCTGGGCAGGCCGCCCAGTTCTTCCTCGTTTTTCAAGCGGATATCCGGCTTTTTCCGAATGATCCCCAACCCGCTGCAGGGTACGTCGCACAGCACCACATCTGCCTGCTGCTCATATTCCGGACGAAACACTTTTCCGTCCCCAGCCTCCGCTGTAATGCAAGTGATCCCCAAGCGGCGGGCTCCTTCGTCAATCAGGCGGATCTTGGAGCGATGCAGATCAAAAGAGTGAATCTTACCACGGTCGCCCATGGCCATAGCCATGGCAAAGGATTTTCCGCCGGGAGCAGCGCACAGATCCATCACTGTCATGCCTTCTGCCACACCGGCAGCTAAGGCAGTCAATTTAGCCGCCGCGTCCTGCACCAAAAAACGGCCCTCGCGGAAAGCAGACAACTGGGTCAAATCCCCGGTTTTGCGCAGCGCATAGCACCCCGGCAGCCAGGGATGGGCCGCAGCCTGCGTTCCCTCAGCCTGCAGCGACTGCAGCAGGGACGCTTCTGTGCCGCGCAGGGGATTCCACTGCACAGTGGTTTCCACCGCCTCGTTATTACAGGCCAGGAAGGCCTCCGCTTCTTCCCTGCCCAGCAGCTCCATAGCCCAGCGCACCAGCCATAAAGGATGGCTGTACCGGATGGAAAGATATTGCGCTGCATCCTTTGTCGGAATGGGAGGCAGACAGTCCCGGTGGGCAGCCAGCTTGCGCAGCACGGCATTGACCAATCCAGCGGCCCGCTCGCGGCCATAGACTTTGACCAATTCCACCGATTCGCTGACGGCAGCGCTGTCCGGTACCCGGTCGAGAAAGAGGATCTGATAAGCGCCCAGGCGCAGCACATCCAGCACAATGGGTTCCAGATGCTCCGGCCGCTGGCTGCAGTAGGCGCCGATATAAAAGTCCAGCAAATTCTGGTTTTGCAAAATACCGTAACCCAACCGGGTGGCCAGTGCGGCGTCACGGCTGTCCAGACCATTTTTACGAATTGCGGCCTTTAGGTATCCATCAGACCAGGCACGATCCTTCCGCCCGGCAGTCAGGGTATCCAGCGCAATTTCTCTGGCGCTTTTTCTCCTCATCAATCGTCTCCCCTGCCCATGCTCAAAAAGACCGACACATACTGCAGCAGATACAGCACCGAGGTCAGCAGCGCGGCCACATAGGTCAAGGCCGCCGAACGCAGCACCTTCCGCGCGCCATAATATTCATCCTCATACAAAAGGCCCTCGCCCTCAATGGTAGCCAGCGCCCGGGCAGAGGCATTGAATTCCACCGGCAGCGTAATCAGCTGAAACAGCGTAGTCAGCGAAAACAGGATCACACCAATGCCAAACCAGGACTGACTGTACAAAAACAGGCCAATGGCGATCAGGATATACGAAAAAGTAGACCCAAACTGGCAGGCAGGAATAATCACACTGCGCACCTTGATTGGAAAGTACCCCTCCGCATACTGGCAGGCATGGCCCGCTTCATGGCAAGCTACACCCACAGCAGCAATGGTAGGGCTGTTATACACCCCGTCGGAAAGATAGATCGTATTATCTCTGGGATTATAATGATCTGAAAGGTGTCCGCTGCAGGGTGCGATCCGCACACCAGTCACACCGTGGGCTTCCAGCACAGCCATGGCTGCCTGAGCACCGGTCAGGTGGCGGCGGTTCGCCATTTGACTGTATTTATGAAACTGATGGCTGACCTGATACTGTGCCCAGGCAGACAACATTAAAATGGCAATGAGTGCAATCCAAAACATGATATTACCTCCATCAGGACTCGGCGGATAACTGAATGGGATGGCCCAGCAGATAGGCAGCAGCCGTCATCCGTTTACCGCCGGCCGCCTGCACCTCTGTGATACGGAGCACCTTTCCGTCACCGCAGACCACAGAGATGCCTTTTTTATCTGCAGCAAGGATACTTCCGGCCCCTTTAGCACTGGTTTCGCCTGTTTCTTCCGCGCGATACAGCTTCATGGGCGCATCCGAGAACAACGTTGTTGTAGCCGCGGGCCACGGCAGCAAACCACGGATCTGGCAGTGAATCGCATGAGCGCTGCGGCTCCAATCCACATCGCTCAGTTCCTTGCCCAACATAGGCGCATAGGTAGACGCATCATGATCCTGAGGTGTGCGCTCTGCCGTACCTGCAGCAATGGCCCGAACCGTTTCGCTCAGGGCTTCAGCCCCCAGCTCTGCCAGCCGCGCCGTCAGCGTGCCTGCGTCTTCATCCGGATCGATCTCCGTTTTCGCCACAGCGATAATATCACCGGCATCCAACGCAGCGGCCATATGCATAATCGTTACCCCGGTTTCCGTTTCGCCGTTCAGGATGGCCCAGTTGATGGGTGCAGCCCCCCGGTATTTGGGTAAAATGGAAGAATGCACATTGATAGAACCATACTTCGGTGCTTCCAGGATCTCGTCGGGCAGGATTTTTCCGTAAGCAGCTACCACTGTCAATTCCGGCGCCAATTCCCTTACAATCGCCAGCGCTTCACCATCCCGCATCTTCTGAGGTTGATAAACCGGAAGGTTTTGGGACAATGCATATTCTTTTACCGGAGAAAAAACGATTTTATGCCCGCGGTTTTTAGGTTTATCAGGCTGCGTGAACACGCCGCAGATCTCATGTCCATCCTCTACCAAGCGTTTCAGAGAAGGAACCGCAAACTCCGGCGTTCCCATAAACAGGATTCTCATGCGTCCTCCCCACCTTTGGCCGCCTCATGGGCTTCGGCCATGGCTTTGAGTTCTGCCTCATGGGCAGTGTAATACTCTTCAAAATCATCCTCGGTCATAAAGTGATCCACATGCTCATCAAACAGGTGCCCATCCAAATGTTCGATTTCGTGGCAGAAGCAGCGGGCAGTCATTTCTGTGCCCTCAGCCTCAAAAACATTGCCATTGCGGTCGTTGGCGCGGACGCGCACATAATTCGGCCGCGTGACCAGGCCGAACTTTCCGGGCAGACTCAAACAACCTTCAGGGCCTGTCTGTTCGCCCTCGCTGGCGATGATTTCCGGATTAACCAGCTCGATCATCTGGCCGTCGTTTCCAATCACGATGCATACGCGGCGCATAATGCCCACCTGGGGCGCGGCCAAACCCGCGCCGTCAGCATCTTCCAAAGTCTCCCGCATATCGTCGATCAGGGTGTGAAGCCGCTCATTATACTCTGTCACTGCCCGGCACTTCTTATTCAGAATCGGATCGCCTTTTTCTACAATGTTTCTCAATGCCATGATTACTTTCCTCCTCAGTCAGTTGCATTGCAATTTACAAAAATATGCACGCCGCGGTTTTCACCGCTGCTGCTGAATGCTTTCAAATAATATTCAATGAAGCTGCGCACCGTTTTATCGTTATGGGCCGCCAGGTATAAATGATACCGATAGCGGTTATTGACCTTGGCCACAGGAGCCGGCGCCGGACCGATCACCTGGATCTCTTTTCCTTGATATGCGCCGTTTTTACCAAGTGCAGCGCGCATCGCTTCCCGCAGCGTTACGCCGGCATGCAGCACCCGGCTTTCGTCCATACCGGAAAGCACAAGCGTGAACAGATCCATAAAGGGCGGCGTCCCATGGAGCCGGCGCATGCGGATCTCGCCGCGGTAGAAACTGCCGTAATCCTGGGCAGCAGCACACTGCAGCACCTCGTTTTCCGGCGTATAAGTTTGGATCACGGCCCGCCCGTTCTTTCCGCCGCGGCCGGCCCGTCCAATGACCTGTGTCAACAGGCTGAAAGTTCGCTCCGCCGCACAGTAATGATTTAGATACAGCGAAAGATCTGCCGCCAATACGCCCACCAGTGTTACATTTTCAAAATCCAGACCTTTCGCCACCATCTGCGTACCCAGTAAAATAGGAACCCGCCGCTTGGCGAAAGTTTGTAAAATTTTTTCGTGTCCGCCCCGGGCTGCCACCGTATCCGCGTCCATCCGCAGGATACCGGTGTTGGGAAAAAGTTGTTTCAGTTCTTCCTCTGCTTTCTGGGTACCGGCGCCCACATGCTTCATCTGCCCGCCGCAGGCAGGGCAAATCTCCTCAGCCAGCCGGGAGTGGCCGCAATAATGGCACATCAACCGGCCATTGGCGCTGTGATAGGTCAGCGGTACACTGCAGCGCGGACACTCCGGCACATGGCCGCATTCGCCGCACAGCAGCATCCTGCTGCTGCCGCGGCGGTTCAGCAGCAAGATACTTTGCTCGCCCCGCCGCAGATTCTCTTCCAGTTCCTGCCGCAGCCGATGGCTGACAATACCGTCGTTCCCCTGCCGCAGCTCCTCTTTCATATCGGCAAATACTACCCTTGGAAGCGCCTGCCGGTTATACCGGCTGCGCAGGGCAGCATACTGATATACACCGGTTTCGGCAGCGTACGCGGACTCTACCGAAGGCGTTGCCGATCCCAGAACCAACACTGCACCATGCACAGCACACAAATACCGGGCCACTTCCCGCGCATGATAACGGGGCGGATTTTCGGACTGGTAGGACGCTTCCTGTTCCTCATCGAGAATGATAAGCCCCACCCGCTGAAGCGGCGCAAAGATAGCGCTGCGGGTGCCCAGCACCAGTTTGACTTCTCCCCGGCGGATGCGTTTCCATTGATCATACAGCTCTGTCATCCGCAAAGCACTGTGGAGCATCACCACCTGATCCCCGAAATAAGCGGAAAATTGCCCCATCATCTGGGGCGTCAGCGCGATTTCAGGCACCAGCACAATGGCCGTTTTTCCTGCAGCCAATACCTTTTGAGCCAAACGGATATAGACCTGCGTTTTGCCGCTGCCGGTCACACCATGCAGCAGCACAGCGGCCGCAGTGTTTTGCTCTGTCAATGCGGCAATTTGCCGGAACGCGGTTTCCTGCTCCTCATTCAGCTGGATTTCAGGCCCGCGCTGCGGCAGAACACGGCGGTCGATCCGCAGTTTTTCCGTCTCATAAACCTCTACCAACCCGGCCTTTTTCAGCCCTGTGATGGTGGACGAGGATGCCCCCGTAAAATAGCAGATCTCCGCTTGAGAAGCAGTTCCCACGGCAGCGAGCAGCTGAAGAACCGCACTGCGCAGCGGCGCGGAGCACTGCTTGCCGGCTGCTGCCGCCATGGCTTCCTCCGCAGATACCGCCAAGGTTACCATTTTCTGCTTTCCGTCTTTCACATGGCGCAGCGCTTCCGCCTTCTTCTCCAAAATCCCCGCATCGCACAAAGCCTTTAACAACTCTGCGCTTCTGGGGCCCCCGGCAGTTTTCAGCAATTCCTCATCCGCCCGCCTGCCGTTTGCATACACCAAATCCAGCACCGCCCCGGCGCCGGAAAAAGCTTCCGCCCGTTCATAGGCGCGGGCCTTGTCCAAATCTGCACAGACGCTGTAGACTATTTGTGTACGGTACCACAGTCCGGCCGGCAAAATGGTGCGCACAGCATCATACATCGTACAGAAATACCGCTCACGCATCCACAGCGCCAGTCGGATTCCTGCCTGGTCGAGAACCGGCTGCTCATCCAGCAGCGAAAGAACTGCCTTCAGGCCGCGCCGTTTCTCCCCTGTTTCCAGGGAAAGCACCACGCCTTCAGAAACACGATTACCGCGGCCAAATGGTACCAATACGCGCATTCCCTTTTCCAAAAAGCTCTCCAACAGTGCCGGGATCACATAGTCATAGGGTTTGTCGATTGCATATGTGGCCGCCGCCACAGCAACGCGCGCAATTTTGACCTTTTCCACAGGAAAACTCCTTCTCCACGGGGGCACAATGCCTCCGGGCATATAAAAACTGCGGCAGGCAAAAAAGCAACTCTGCCCTTTTGCCTGCGATACAGCAGTCCCCTTTACTCTTCAGTGTCCTCCTGTTCCTCATCCTCCTGGAAATCCAGATCAGCAGGCAGTTCTTCTTCGGCAGTGGCCGCAATGGGGCGCTCGTCGGCATTCAAAGCGTTATACAGATCCTCCGGATCTACGGTCACTTCACCGTCGGCCACACCATTGATGGCAATGGTGACAGGCTTTTCCGTCAGGTGCTCGCCCAACTTCTCGGCATCGTCAGCAATCTCGCGGGCTTTGCGGGCCACCACATTCACCAGCAAATAGCGATTCGGCACTTCATCATTCAATGCGTCAACAGAGGGATACAACAACATAAAACATCAATCCAATCTGCCTTTCGGCGTTCATTTTTATAAAATTTATAAAATCAACCGGCTGCTTCAGCCTGGGCCAGCATCGCTACGCGCTCTGCGCTGCGGCAATGCTCCGCAACCATAATGGCTTCCAACTCGCCCACCGCGTGCTCCACGGTGTCGTTGATAACAACATAGTCATATTGTCCGGCACTATCAAATTCTTCCCGCGCCCGTTCCAAGCGCTTTTGAATTTTCTCCGGCGCATCCGTTCCGCGCTCGGTCAACCGGCGCTCCAACTCCTGCCAGGAGGGCGGCGCAATGAAGATGCGCACAGCTTCGGGCCGCTTTTCAGCCACCTTGCCTGCACCCTGCACCTCAATGTCAAGGATCACATCCCGTCCTTCTTCCATGGCCTCATCCACATATTTTGCAGGCGTACCATAAAAGTTGCCCACATATTCCGCCCATTCCAACAAAGCCTCTTCTTCGATCAGCTGCTGAAAATCCTCCGGCGTGTGAAAGTGGTAATGCACGCCGTCCACCTCGCCGGGGCGGGGCTTGCGTGTGGTTGCAGATACAGAGAAATAAATATCCTCCTGCCGCTGCAGCAACTCCTTCAGGATCGTGCTTTTCCCAACGCCGGAAGGGCCGGAAATCACAAACAGTTTGCCGTGTTTCATTCTGATTCCTCCTCTTCCTCATAGGTTTCCACTACGATCCCCATGCGCGCAGCCACAACCTCCGGTGCAATGGCCGCCAGGATCACATGGTCGCTGTCCATCAAAAGGACTGCTCTTGTTTTGCGTCCGTAAGTAGCATCCACCAGCATGCCGCGCTCCCGGGCATCCTGGATCATACGCTTAATCGGTGCAGAATCTGCTCCCACGATCGCCAACAGCCGCTCGTCTGAAATCAGATTTCCAAACCCAATATTGATCAGTTTCATATCGCCTTACTCAATATTCTGAATCTGCTCGCGGATTTTTTCAATCTCCGCCTTCAGCGACACCACATCTTCCGTGATCTCCAGATCACAGCATTTCGAGCCAATGGTGTTGGACTCACGGTTTAGTTCCTGAATCAGGAAATCCGCCTTGCGGCCAATCACTCCGCCGTTCTCCAACATAGAGCGCAGTTGGGCCACATGACTGTGAAGGCGCACCGTTTCTTCGTCCACAGCCACCTTATCGGCGTAGACGGCAGCCTCCATCAAAATACGGCTCTCATCAATAGTAGTGCTCTGCAGCACCTCTTTCATTTTAGCCGTCAAACGCTCCCGGTATTCCGCCACGGTTTTAGGAGAGCGCTGTTCAATCTTTTGGGTCAGCGCTTCGATGGTATCCAAGCGGCTTTCGATGTCCTCGCGGAGCTTCGTCCCCTCGGTTTCACGCATGGCAGTATACCCCACCAAAGCCTGATCCAGCACGGAGCAAAGATCGGCGCTCAGGCTTTCCATATCCTCCTCTGCCTTGGTCACAGTCAGCACATCGGGAAAGCGTGCCAAGCTCATAACAGATGTATCGTCCCTCAAATCATACTGCTCGGCCAAAGAACGCAGGGCACGGACATACCCTGCTGCCAAGTCCGCATTCACCGCCACCGTTGTGGCTTCCGCGCCGACGGACAGGATCGTAATGAACACATCGACCTTCCCCCGGGTAATGGCTTTCTGGATTCTGCCTTTCACAGCATCCTCGCAGCAAGTATAAATACGCGGGAGTTTCACCGCGCAGTCCAAAAAACGGTTATTCACCGAGCGGACCTCTACCGTAATATCCCGGCTATGAATGGTTTCTCTCGCCCGGCCATAGCCGGTCATGGATCGTATCATCGCACTCTATCTCCCTTTCATTTCTTTTAGCAGCAGCAAATCCGAAAACGGCCGCCGGTACACACTGTGCACAGCATACCTGCACAAATCATGGTCTGGCACCAGTTACAATTCATCATGCCGCCCATACCGTAATTTTCCGGCCGGTAAGCTGCGCCGCCGCTGCGCATATACTGATATGCCTGCTGATATTCCATATTGTTTGGTTCCATAGCCGCAGCCATTTCAAATTCGCGGGCCGCCTCATCCAACCAACCGCGGCGGTAATAGACCGACGCCATCAGGAAATGCCATTCCGCTGTGCGCAGATCTGTGTTGTTCAGCATTTGTTCTGCACTATCCAGATCGCCCCGGTTGATGGCCGCACGGATCTGCTGAAACAGCGGATTAGAAGAAGTACCGCCAGCACTGTGTCCATAGGCGCCGTAGCCCCCATAGGCCCCGGAGGTTCCGCCGTAGCTTTGGCTGCCCCCCTTGCGCTGCTTTTGGATCATGGCATAGGCCTCGTTGATCTCTTTCATTTTTTCCTCGGCCATTTGCTCCAGATCACTGCCATGATAGTTGTCCGGGTGGTATTTTCTGGCCAATTCGCGGTAAGCTTTTTTGATCTCATCGTCGCTGGCGTCGGGACTGACGTGCAGCACCTGATAAGGGTCTGTGATCATGTAATAGGTTCCATCCTTTCACTCGTATCGAGCGCCCTGCGGCCCGGCAGGCAATGGGCGCTGCCTGCGGCAGCATCCCACTTTCCTTCCAACACTAACCGCCCCGCAGCAGGAAGCCCGTAGTAGAGGATGTTTTCCAAAAGGCTGGTCCACACCCCGTAATCCGCCAGCACAAAGGCGGAAGAAATCATATTGACTGAATGATCTATCGTAGCAATCAACCGCTGCCGGCTATCTTCATCCAGCACGCCGTTCTGTAAGTTGAAGCGGTAAATCAGGGGATTATATTTCCCTGCCGGCGTGTCCTCTTTCAAATCATCCACAGCATCAACCAAATAAATCCACCGCCCCAGATGATACAGCATCTGCCGGTGTATCCGCTGCCGCTCCTCGCTGCCGCAGCCTTCTGCCGCCGCAGCCAACAGCTTGGCAAACGCATCAGCCGGGCGATCCACAGAAGGGACTTTATCCCGCTCCATCTGCCGAAGCGCCGCCAACAGTTCCTCAACTGTTTTGGCAAAAGCCGGTTGTTCCCCGGCGGCCTTGCGATAAGCCCGCCGGAACAGAAACCGCAGAACACGGCATCCCGCGGCACGCCAAAAACCGCTGTCCTCAATCTCATCCTGCAGTTTCCAGTAGGTCAGGATCACAGACTCGTCCGCCGTGCGTTTCAGCGCCGGTGCAGAACAGAGCCGCTGTTTCCGGCAGAAACCTTTGCAGGGACAGCGAAAATTCGTATAATCGCCGTCTTCCTCCGCCAGCAAAATGGCGAGAAAGGTGAAATCATAGTTCAAAATCCATCTGGCTAAAAAGCCGTAGCGGCGCCCCAGTTCATAGCACAGCCCGCAGTATACGGATTCAAAACGGCTTCGATCTTCCTCCGACAGCTTGTCCATCACAGGACGCACATAACCAAACATCGCGCTTCCGTTCAGAGAAGACGCACAATATCATACTGCAATGTGCCCGTTTTTTTCGCATACCGGTTATACAGGAACGCCGGGATGAGCCCCAGGGCAAAAGCAGCCATGCCCACTGCCCCGCTGAGCCCGTCGCCCAGCGAAAAGGCAAAGTGCCCCAGCGCATACCCCAGGAAAAAGCACACAAAGGGAACCACATATACCAGGGCAGCCACACCAAGAACCTTGCGGGTGCTTCCCTCCACCACCACTTTATCGCCGGGCTTGGCTTGGATCCCGTTGCGTGCCACTGTGTGAATACTGTAGCCGCCTGCCACGATCCCGCAGCCGGCACAATCCGCACAGTTGTGCCCGCAGGCAGACTGCCGCGGCACTGTGATCTCAGCATGTCCGGCATCAACAATTTTTTCAACCGTTGCAATTTGTTCCATAAAACCATATCCTCACTTTGCGCATCAGGATTTTTTCAGGCGATATCCGATTTGGTAGGTTCCGATGGCGCCCGTATTCTCCACACCGTCCACATAAACCTTTGCCTTGACCGTGTAAGTGCCCGCAGCGGCAGAGAGGTCGCTGAGATCCGCAACAATACGGATATTTCTGGCACTGATCTTATCCAGCTCCGCGCGTGTTCCGCGCAGCGTCACATCCAGCTTCTGCGTGATCGCGGTGGCAGAATAGCCCTCCGGCACATTGGCAAAGGAAATATTGGAGCACTCATAGGTTTCCGTCTTTATATTTTTGAATTTGATCGTTACTTCCGCCGTATCAGTTCCGCTCTCATTGGTGCAGCCGCCCGGCAGCGGAATTTCGTATTTCAATGTATCATCGCCCAGAACCCGGCTCAGGTCGATCTGGGCCACCACGATCTCCTCCACCTTATTCAGCGTACTCTCTCCTCCGGAAACCGTTACGCTCTTTGGCGAGATTTCATAGGTGATGTCCGAAGCCCGGGAGCCGCCGCTTTCTGCGAATTCCACAGTCAAGGGCAGTTCCTTCAATGTAACCACCGGGATCTCCCCCCGAACCTTATCTTCGCTGCAGCGCAGCCTGCTCCGATCCATGGCATTCCCCTGGGTATCTATCAATGTATAGGTCAAATATTCGCTGTAAGAATCGGTGGCATTATGCAGTTCCACCGTCACCAGCGCATGATCCACCTGGGCTACATCTTCCTCTGTGCCGCTGACAGTCAGTGTTTCCGGCGTGGCAACGCACTCATGCAGCATATAGCCGTCCGGCACAGAACCATTGACTTGGGTGACAATTTGAACGGTTTTGCTGTGCAATTCTCCAACTTCTACGGGGATCTTATACATGCTGGCCCATGAAATCGTAACTGAAGTGGGCGACACATTGCTTGGATAACTGATGGTATAGTCCAAGTTTTGGGCGCCCAAGGAAGTGAGATTACGCACATCCACCAACACCCGGATATTGTTCTTATTGACCGCTGCGATCACTTGCCGCCGGCCCTGCAGGCGAAGATCGATGGTGGTATCGCCCCCGGAAATCAGCATCAGTCCCCGGTCAGCCAATTCTTCGTTCTCGCCAATAAAAGTCACAGGCACATTATACAGCCGGGTTTCTGATTCATATGCGCCCAAATTGTCCACATACAGCCAGAAAACTACCGCGATCAGCACGGAGATTACAAGATAAATTGCTTTTTGCGATTTACTGTTTTTCATGGTTTTCTCCATTTCTTGCCACCATGCCCCGCAGGCTGGACAATCCGCCCCACAGCGTCCGCTTTTGTTCCGGCACAGCAGTATGGGGAATCAATTCATTGCGCAGGAACTTCTCCAGCGTTTCAGCAGTGAGGTGACGGCGCAGGCTGCCGTCCACCGCAGCGGAGATGGCCCCCGTCTCCTCAGAGACCAGGACCACCACCGCATCTGAATTTTCACTGATACCAATGCCGGCACGGTGCCGCATACCCAGATCACGGCTGAGATTCACATTCTTGGACAGTGGAAGCATACATCCCGCCCCCAGCAGCCGTCCTCCCCTCACAATGGCTGCGCCGTCGTGCATCGGTGCGTGGATGAAAAATACATTCTTGAGCAGCTCGCTGGACACATCTGCGTTGATCTTTGTCCCGCTGCGCAGGATCTCGTCCAAATAGATCTCCCGTTCAAATACAATCAGCGCACCCGTGCGGCTCTGGGACATATCCACACAGGCCGAAACCGTTTCCTGAATGGCCTGCTCCACCACAGGCAGAGATTCTTCCCGAATAAACATCTGCTTGATACCGGTGCTGCTTCCGATTTTTTCCAACGCCCGGCGCAGCTCCGGCTGAAAAATAATAACCAGCGCCAGAACGCCCCACTAAACTGCATGGCTCAGCAGGAAATTGATACTGCGCAGATTCAGCTGCATGGAAAGCCACATGATCAGCAGCAGAACCAGCACGCCCTGCAAAATGCGGACCGACGTGGTAGACCGCAGGCGGATCAAAATGTTGTATACAACAAACGCAATAATCGCCATGTCAATCACGTCGGTAACTCTGATCATCATCAGATAGTTCACGGCCATATCATAGATGCTGGACAGCACTTCCATAGCTTCATTCCCCTGATTTCAAACAATTCTGCGGCTATTATAGGATTGATGTTATATTATACCTTATTCCAGGGATAAATGCAACGAAAAACGGCTTAAAAACACCCGATCACCCTTTTTTTCTTTGTAAGATTCCCTTCAGATCTTCCAAAAACACCTGGATCTCCTGTTCATTGCTGAAAGCTGAAACGCTGGCCCGCAGCGTGCCGGTATCCAATGTTCCCAGCGTTTTATGCGCCAGGGGCGCGCAGTGAAGCCCCGCCCGCAGCGCTACCCCCCTTTGGGCAAGGCGCACCGCAGCTTCTTCGCAATCCATCCCGTCTATCAAAAAGGAGAGCACCCCCGTCTGGCAGTCCGGATTCTCAGCCGCCAGCAATCGCACCCCCGGAATTGTCTCCATCCCGGAGATCAGTATTTGTATCAGGCGGCGCTCCCGCGCCGCAATGGTTTCCGTTCCCAGCCGGCGCACAAAGCGAAGGCCCTCCAGCAGCCCAGCGATACCAGGAATATTCTGGGTTCCTGCCTCCAACCGATCCGGCAGACAGGGCGGCATCTCCTGCAGGGCAGACATGCTCCCAGTCCCCCCTTCGATCAAGGGCTTCACCTCATCTCTGGCGCAGAGCAAAATCCCTGTCCCCTGGGGGCCATACAGTCCCTTGTGCCCCGGCATCCCAATAAAAGCAGCCCCGCTTTCCTGCAGATCCACCGGCAGTACACCGGCAGATTGGGACGCATCAATAATCAAAGGAATTCCCCGGCTGCGGCAAAGAGCCGCAATCTGCTCCATCGGCAGCACAAAACCGCAGACATTGGACACATGCGTACATACCGCCGCCCGAACTTCTTCCGTCAGCAGCCGCTCAAAAGCGCGTACCATAGCAGCCTGGTCGAAAGCAGGAGCGGAAGCAACCTTGATGCGGATATTATCAATGCTGTGCAGCGGCCGCATCACCGCATTGTGCTCATACCCTGAAACAACCACGGTATCTCCCGGGCGAACCAGACTTTTGATGGCAATATTCAGCCCATGGGTCGCACAGGAAGTCAGAATTACCTGTTCTTCCGACGGCACATGAAACAGCGCCGCCGCCTCGCTCCGGCACTGAAACACCGTTTCAGCAGCCAGTTCCGCTGCACGGTATCCGCCGCGTCCCGGCGTAGTCATAGTTGAAAAGGCACGGTTGACGGCCCGTGCCACTGCCGACGGCTTTTGAAAGGTTGTGGCCGCAGCATCAAGATAAATCATAGCGCACCTCTTGATACCGGCCGTCACATTCCAAATACAGCGCCGCAGGGCGCAGATTTTCCCGCCGCAGCGCACTCATAGCCTGCTCCACCCGCTCTTCACGCACCTTGACAGCATAACCGCAGCCGCTTTTCAGCAGTCCTGCCGGCAGGCGCAGCATCTGGTGCCCTACCCCTGCGCGATAAAGGACATGGGATACACGCTGCGCAAAGGTAATGGAGCGGCAAATGATCCAATATGTTTGCATAAAAATCGCCTCCCCTATCATGGTATGGGGCGGCAGAAAAAATGTGCAGATTGTCGAATCCCCATCAACAATCTGCACACCCTTATTCTTTCCGTTCAATCAGGCATACCGCATGGCAGGCAATGCCGGAACCGTCGCCCGTAAAGCCGAGCTTCTCCTCCGTCGTCCCCTTCACGCTGACCTGTTCCAAAGAAACCCCCAGAGTTTCGGAAATGTTGCGCCGCATTTGTTCCAGATACGGCGCAATTTTTGGTTTTTGCGCCACCACAGTGGCATCTATATTCACCACAGAGTACCCTGCTTGTTCCAAGGCCTCCGCCGTGTGTTCCAATAAAATCAAGCTGGAAATGTTCAGAAAGCGGTCATCATGATCGGGAAACAGCTTTCCGATATCCCCCAGCGCAGCGGCGCCCAACAGGGCATCCATCACAGCATGCAGCAGCACGTCCGCATCCGAATGGCCCAGCAAGCCCCGCTCAAAAGGGATCTCCACGCCGCCCAGGATCAACGGGCGCCCTTCTACCAGACGGTGCACATCATACCCATGCCCAATCCGCAGCCCCGTCATCAAAGATCACCCCGCAGTTCCAAAATTTTCTCGCCAATGGCAAGATCCACGGGCGTGGTGATCTTAATATTTTCATAGGATCCATCCACCAGATAAACCACTTTACCCAACTGCTCCACGGCGCTGCAGTCGTCGGTGATCTCCGCATTCTTCTCCGCAGCGGCTTGCAGCGCCGCCTTCAACAGGCTCGCATCAAACACCTGGGGCGTCTGCACTGCATAAAGGGTACTGCGGGGCGGTGTGTGATCCACAACGTCTCCGTCAGTAACGATTTTAATCGTATCTTTCACCGGAGTAGCCGGAGCCGCCGCAGCGCACTGATAAGCCTTGCGAATCACTGCCGCAATCAGCTCCTGCTCCACCAACGGCCGCGCCCCGTCGTGCACCGCAAAGAATTCCGCCCTGGGGTCGGCGTTCATAGCGGCATGCAGCACGCTTTCTGCACGGGTAGCGCCGCCTTCGATGATTTTCAAAGGCGTTTTTATCTCATATTCCCGACACAGATCCGCAATTTTCAAAATGCTTTCCTGCCGCGTTGCCACAACAATTTCGTCGATCAGCGGGCACTGATCCAAGGCCTGCAATGTCCGGGCCAGAACCGGCCGTCCACCCAGATACAGCAGCAGTTTATCCTGCCCCTCCATACGGGAAGATGCGCCGGCCGCAGGGACCAGCGCAGAACAATAGGGGCGCGTATTTTGCGCCTTATCCAACAATTTAGAAAACAATCCCATGGGCTTGGGTACATCCTTTCCTAATCCTTATGCCTGGGGCTTTACAGCGTCGTTGATCCGCTGTTCTACGGATTTATAATCCAAATCCTCCGCCAGGCTGACTTCAGAAATCAAAATCTGTTTTGCAACATATAGCATTTTGCGCTCGCCAGTGGACAGGCCCCGCTGCTGATCCCGGCACATCAAGCCTTTGATCACAGCCGCCACCTCCATCGGGTCGCCGCTCTTTAAGCGTTCGAGGTTTTCACGATACCGCCGGTTCCAATTCCCGCTCATCTCCACAGGCATACGCGGCAGCATAAAAAAAACCGCCTCAATTTGCTCGGGACTTTCAACGGGACGAATCCCAATCGCGCTGATACTATTCGTCGGGATTTTCAAAACCAAACCGTTCATCGGCATTTTGAACACATAATAGTCGTGATAGGCGCCACCGATCTTCTCATGCACAATGCTTTCGATCCTTCCAGCGCCATGCATGGGATGCACGACTTTGTCTCCGACAAAATACATTTTTTCACCTCATTATCATTCAATCACTCAGACCGCGAAAACTCCTTTGCTGCATATTGGTTAATTTTATTATAAAGCATTGAAAAAATATTGCAATATATTTACCGCTATTTTGCTGTTTTTTTCTCTTTTATGATTATATTACATATTTCTTTGCCATTTCAAATCAAAAAAGCGCTCCCTCCGGCATCAACCGGAGAGAGCGCTTTCTATCACTTATACTGCGAGACTCAAACTTCCTCAGCAGGAACGTCCTCAACCTCAGCTTCGTCTTCACCCTGCAGCAGGGCGCGGATGCTCAGGGAGATCTTCTTGTTCTCCTCATCGATAGCGATGATCTTTGCATCCACTTCCTGGCCCTCAGACAAGACATCGGCGGGCTTTTCAATGCGGCGGTCAGCAATCTGAGAAATATGGATCAGGCCGTCCACACCGGGGATCACTTCAGCAAAAGCGCCGAAGGTCATCAGCTTCACAACCTTGACAGTTGCCACATCGCCCACATGGAAGGTGGCAACAAACTTGTCCCAGGGATCCACGCTGCGATCCTTCAGGCCCAGGGAGATCTTGTGCTTTTCCTTATCGGCGGAAATCACGTAAACCTCGACCTGATCGCCCACAGAAACCACTTCGGAAGGATGCTTGATGCGGCTCCAGGACAGCTCGGAAATATGTACCATGCCATCCACCCCGCCGATATCGACGAATGCGCCATAGGAAGTCAGAGACTTCACGGTGCCGCTATATCTCTTGCCAGCCTCGATCTCTGCCCAGATAGCCTCTGCAGCAGCCTGACGAGCCTCATACTGCACAGCACGGATAGAACCGACCACGCGGCGGCGGGCACGGTTGACTTCGGTAATGCGCAGCTGCACCTTCTGCTTGAGCAGCTCGCTCATCTCCGCATTTCTGGGCAGACCGCTCTGAGAAGCGGGCACAAACACGCGGATACCCTTAACAGACACGACGATGCCGCCCTTGTTCTCCTCGGTAACCACACCCTCGAGAGTGGTCTTCTCTTCCTTGGCCGTCTCGATGGTTTCCCACATCTTCACGGTATCCAGGCGCTTCTTGGACAAAGTAGCATAGCCTTCCACATCGTTGACGCGGACAACATAAGTCTCGATCTCGTCGCCAACCTTCACGATCTCCTCGGGCTTCACGGAAGGATCATCGCTCAGCTCGCCCACAGGAATATAACCGGCCTGCTTGGTGCCCAGGTCGACCTGAATCTCGGTGGGGGTAATTGCGGTGACAATACCAGTTACCTTATCTCCTGTATTTAAAGTTTTGAAGGACTCCTCGAGCATTTTGGCAAAATCCTCGGTGCCTCCAGTTACAATTGTTTCTTCACTCATCGTCGTATAGACCTCCTTTATGATGCGCGCCGGTGTGGAGGCTCCCGCAGTCAGCCCAACAGATCCATATCTCTTCAGATCCTGCAAGGGCAGCTCGTCCGCCCGTTCGATCTGAAAGACTGCCGGGCATAATCCGGAACAGATCTCGGTAAGGTGTCGGGTGTTGGCACTTTGGCGGTCGCCAACCACAATCATAGCGTCAACCGAGGCAGCAATTTCCGCCGCTTCAGACTGCCGCTTATAGGTCGCATCACATATTGTATCAAATATTTTTAGGTTTGTACACTCTTTTTTTAGAATTTGAACACAAATTTCAAAGAGTTTTTGTGTGCAAGTTGTCTGAGAGACCACTGTCAGCGGCAAATGACAGCGGTTCAGATCCCCTTCCAGCCAAGCAGAGATTTCATCGGCCCCCTGAAAGATCAGCGGCTCATGGCACCATCCCGCCACGCCGAGGACTTCAGGATGCTTGGGATCGCCGATAATCAGCGGCTTTCGCCCTTCCCGCTCGGCATCCTGCACCAACTGCTGGATTTTCAGCACTCGCGGACAGGTAGAGTTGATCACACAGGCATGCTTCTCATGCAGCAAGTCCAGCACTGCTTTCGCTTCCCCGTGGGATCGAATGATCACCGTTTCACCGCCGGCCAGTTCCTCCGGGCGCTCGATCCGGCGCACACCCCGGCGCGCCAGATCATCCACCACATGGGCATTGTGGATGATTGAGCCGAGCATCACGCAGGCGGTTCCATTTTCAGCAGCCTCTTCCGCCAGATTCACAGCCCGGCGCCGTAACAAAACCCGGCGCTGTGCGCCAAAATAATCTCTTTCACCGGCCGCTCTCCTCCCGCAGGGCATAAATCCGCCGCAGAGCTTCATCAGCAATTTTCTGATACTCCTCCGCTGTCCCTTTCTTCCCTGCAATCTGGGGCATATAGGGTTCCCCAAAAACGATATGGGTGCGGTGAAACAGCTTTTTTTGACTGTCCAGATAAATCGGCACAATCGGCGAACCGGTCCGCACTGCCAGCATGGACACGCCGCCCTTGGCTGCGGCAGACTCTTCCTCCGACACCCGGGTTCCCTCCGGAAAAATCAGGATCTGCCGTCCGCCCTTCAGATATTTCAAGGCCGATTTGATGGCGCCGATATCCGCCTTCCCCCGATCCACAAAAATCATGCCGGCAGTTTTCAAAATCCACCCCACCACAGGCCAGTGGGAGATCTCTGCTTTTGCCAGGGCAAAAAGCTGATGTCCATCCCCCGCCGTTATCATAATCAGCAGGGGATCCCAGTTGCTGGAATGGTTGCAGCAGAACACAGCATTTCCCTGGGGAATCCGCTCCCGCCCCCGGACAGACGGCAGAAAGAGCAGGTGGATCACTGGCCACAAAACGATATAGGCCAAAGAATAAAACCAGTTACGCTTCATGAATCTTCTCCTTGATCAGCCGCAGCAGCGCGGCGGCACTTTCTTCAAAATCCATCTCCGATGTATCCAGCAAAACGGCGTCCTCCGCCTGCTTCAGCGGCGCTACAGTCCGGTTGCGATCCTGCTCATCCCGGCAGCGCATATCCGCCAGCACGCTCTCATACTCCTGGGGCGTTCCACGCTGTTCCAATTCCCGGCAGCGGCGCTGCGCACGGACTTCCGCCGACGCCGTCAGGAAAACCTTGCAGTCCGCTTCCGGCAGCACCACCGTTCCAATATCCCGCCCGTCCATAATCACATGATGTGTCCGCCGCCGAAACCTCCGGCAGACGAATCGCCGTTGTGATATCCTCGCCGTTAACCAGCATATGCTGCAGGCCTTCTTCGCCATAGCGAATCTCCACATCCAGATCTTCCAGCAGAGATGCCACGGCCTGGGCGTCCTCCGGCACAACGTGCTGCTGCAGTGCATACCAACCAATAGAACGGTAGATCGCGCCGGTATCTACATATAAAAAGCGCAGCCGCTCAGCCACCGTGCGGGCCAAAGTGCTTTTGCCTGCACCGGAAGGGCCGTCGATCGCCACTGCATGAAACTGTTCACTCATCCGTTTTCGTCCTTTCCCTATTCTGCACCGCCAAGGCAGCTGCCGCACCCGCAGCATGCCCTGTTGCCCAGGCAATCTGCAAATTAAAACCGCCGGTATAGGCATCCACATCAATCACTTCGCCGGCAAAATACAACCCCGGCAGTTTTTTGGATTCCATAGTCGCCGGGTTGATCTCCCCCGTCTTTACGCCGCCCGAGGTAATAATAGCCTGTTCCATGGGGCCGGGCCCCGTCACCATCAGGGTAAACCCTTTAAGGGTTTCCAACAGGCGGCGGCGCTGCTGCCGGGTCACGGCGTTGGCTTTGGTGTTGGATGGAATTTCTGTGCGTTCCACGATCACGCCGATCATACTGCGGGGCACTAACCCCGCCAAGACTTTTCCAAAATCCCGGTTATGCTGGGCTTCCAGATCCCGCAGCAGGCGCTCATCCAATTTTTCTTCGTCCAGCGCCGGTTTCAGATCGATCCGCAGGCGGTACTGTTCCTTTTCATAATCCCGCAGATGGGCGCTGGCCGACAAGATCATGGGGCCGGTCACCCCTTTATCGGTGAAAAGCATTTCGCCAAAATCCTCAAACACCGTTTTTTTCTTCTGGTTTTTCACCGTCAGTGCCACATTGCGCAAGGAAAGCCCCTGCATTCTGCCGCAGCAGCTGTCGCTGCACACCAAAGAAATCAGCGAAGGCCTGGACGGAACCACCGTATGCCCCGCCGAACGGGCCAGCGTATAACCGTCCCCCGTGGAACCGGTGGCAGGATAGGATACGCCGCCGGTAGCCAAAATAACACAGCCGCCGTCATAGTTTCCCCGCTCGCCCTTCACGCCCTGCAGATGGCCCTCCGCATCCAACAGCAAATCTGTTGCCCGATCATGGACGATTTTTACACGATTGCGGCGCAGCGCAGCACGCAGGGTATCCGTTACATCATAAGCGCTGTCGGAAACGGGAAAGACCCGGTTGCCCCGCTCTGTTTTCAGCGCCAGCCCCCGTTCCTCAAAAAAAGCCATGGCTGCAGCGCTGTCAAACCGGGAAAAAGCACTAAATAAAAACCGGCTGTTGCGCGGCACATTGGCCAGCGCCTCCTCCGCCGAACAGTTATTCGTCAGGTTGCAGCGGCCCTTGCCCGTGATATTCAATTTGCGGCCCACTTTCTCGTTGCGCTCCAACAGCGTGACCCGGGCTCCGGCCTCCGCCGCCGTAATGGCGGCCATCATACCGGCAGCGCCGCCGCCGATCACAAGAACCTCACTCTGCATGTCCGGCATTTTCATACACTCCGTATTCCGCCCAGATTTCTTCCAATTCCTCAAAAGTTTTGGACAAATCCTTATCCATCCGGCGGCCCACTTCCACAATCAGCGCGTTGACCAAACTCAGCGGCGCCACCAAAGAATCTATAAAAGACATCATATCGCTTTTCGCCAGCAGCGCTGTACCGGCAATCTGATAAAGGGGAGACACTTCACTATCTGTAATGGCCAGTACCTCCGCCCCACGATCCGAAGCAAACTGCATGACTTTCACAGTACGGCTGGAATACCGCGGAAAGCTGATGCCGATCATCACATCCCCCGGCCCAATGCGCAGCACCTGCTCAAACATTTCGCTGACAGATGTGGTATGGATCAAGACCACATTTTCAAACAGCAAATTCAAATAAAATCCCAGAAAATCTGCAATAGCCGTGGAGGAACGCAGCCCCAGAATATAAATATGCTTCGCCTGGATGATCTGATCTACCGCGCAGTCAAAACTGTCACGATTCACGGTATCCAGCGACATGCGGATTTTTTCCATGTCACTTTGCATTACAGCGGATAGGACATCGTTGCTTCCCAGCCGGTCGTTGGACACCTCGATGCGCTGGATAGATGTTAACTTATTACGAATCATTTCCTGCAGCGCCCGCTGCATTTCAGGATATCCTTCATACCCCAGCTCCGCAGCAAAACGCACCACAGTTGATTCACTGACGCTGATCGCCTTGCCCAAACGGCTGGCCGTCATAAAGGCCGCTTTGTCGTAATTATCCATGATAAAGTGGGCAATGGCACGCTGCCGTTTAGAAAACCCATCCAGATTATTTCGAATCAAAGAAAGCACATCGCTGGTCATAAAAATCCCTCCGCCATGCCAGGCTCATCAAACTCAACTGAATTTTTAGGCATATAAAGCCATATGTCAAAACAAATTTTATTGTAACCGAAATCCCGTCAAAATGCAAGAAAAAATCCGCAAAATTGCAAAAGCAATCTTGCGGATCGGTACTCTTACAGCTTTTTTAACAGTGTAACTTCTTCTTCCGTCAAAGGCCGCCATTGCCCCATGGGCAGCGCCCCTAACACAAGGCGGCCTTCGCCCACCCGCTTAAGCCGCGTCACCCGCAGACCTACGGCAGCACACATCCGGCGCACCTGGCGGTTTTTCCCTTCGTGGATCACCACAGAAAGCATGCCGCCCCCGCCGCTTTGTTTCAGCACCCGGACGCCGGGCGGACAGATCCGTTCTCCCGCCAGATCAGTCATAGCCCGCAGCGGAGCCAGGGCGGAAGCCACATCCCCTTCTACCCAAACATGGTAAGTCTTGCGCACTTCATGACTGGGATGCAGCAGCCGGTGCGTCAAATCCCCGTCATTGGTCAGCAGCAGCAAACCTTCTGAATCCATATCCAGCCGCCCCACCGGCCACACCCGCGGATGATTTTCCGGCAATAGATCCAACACGGTTTTTCGCCCTCGCTCGTCCGATGCTGTCGTCACATACCCGCGGGGTTTGTGGAGCATCAAATAGCAACAGGCTTCCCGTGCTCCCAGAGGGCGTCCATCCACGCAGATCTGATCCCGCTCTGCATCCGCCTTCTGGCCCAATGCCGCTGCCGCACCGTTCACAGTGACCCGGCCAGCCCGCAGCAAATCCTCTGCAGCCCTCCGCGAGCAGACGCCGCGGGCGGACAATATTTTACTGATGCGCTCTTCCGTATGCGCCACATCCTTTTTTACGATCCCGGCTGAAATTTATAGCGTAGCCCGCGAGCTGCTCTCTGCCAAAATCCTCCGGTCTGTTTTTGTTCAAGAGGCGCCGACGACGCGCCGTAATACAGCGGCACACGGCCTACTTCCCGGCCATCCAGGCTATAAACAGCCTCTCCGGCCCGCGTTCCCGCTTCCACCGGTGCAAAAACGCACCCATCCGCTTCCCAGCGGCATTCCAGCGTTTCCCCTTCCCCCACAGGGTAAGCAAACCCGCCGCCGTAACGCAAGGGAATCTGCCCCGTTGCGCTGTTCAGCACCGGAACCCGGCCCGCCTCCTGATACAAAGACGCCGGGCGTTGCAGTTTATAATGGGCAAAGCCATAGTCAAACAACGCGCTGTGGTCAGCCCAATCGTTGCCATCATTCAGGGTAACTGCCACCAAACGCATGCCGTCCCGCTCAGCACAGGTAACCAATGTACGGCCCGACGCCTTGGTAAAACCGGTTTTCAACCCAATACAGCCTTCATACCGGCTCAGCAGCTTATTGTGGTTTACCATCGTGCGGCCTCCGGCAGTTACCCGCCTGGTGGATACGATCCGCGCGAAAGTCCCGTTTTCCATGGCGTAAGCTGCCAGAACCGCCATATCTCTCGCCGTGGAGTAATGCCCTTCCTCGTCCAGCCCATTGGGGTTGGCAAAGGCAGTGTGGGTCATCCCCAGCTCCCTTGCCTTTTCGTTCATCCGGGCCACAAAAGCCTCCACGCCCGGCCCGCAGTGATCCGCAACAGCCAGCGCCGCGTCGTTTCCGGAGCACAGCATCAATCCATACAGTAATGTTTCCAGTGTCAGCCGCTCTCCAGGGCGGAGATACATCGATGATCCCTCCGCCATATGGGCCCGGGTCACCTCTACCTGCTCCTCCAGAGAACAGGTTTCAATCGCCACCAACGCGGTCATGATTTTCGTGGTGCTGGCAATTTTCATCGGCTCATCCGGGCGCTGTGCATACAGCACCCGCCCGCTTTCCGCTTCCATCAGAATCGCCGCAGCAGCCGAAGTCCCCACAGCAGCGGGCCGTGCTGTCATGCCGCAGCACAGCAGCAGCGCGCACAGCGCTGCTGCCATCTGCCGTTTTCCGTTTTTGAACATACGATCACCCCTTGGTGACCGATAGTATGCCCTTTTATTCTGCCGGTGTCTCCTTCTTTTTGTTCATAAATTTATCCACCTTATCCAGAATATCCGGCGCCATATCAATCACACGGTCAATCGTGGATGCCGGAGGCACCGCCACAGGCAAAACGCGCACGAAGCCGTCCTTTACCACCAAAAAGGCAATGGGCGCGATGTCCACACCTGCGCCGCTGCCGCCCGCGAAGCTGGCATCCCGGCCCGCATTGTGCTTGGTGTTATAGTCGCCGCCCCCGCTGCCGAAACCAAAACTCATGCGGGAAACAGGAATCAGCGTCACACCGTCCGGCGTGGTAATAGGCTGGCCCACAATGGTATTGGTATCCACCATTTCACGCATTTTTTCCATGGTCACTGTCATTAAATCATTGATCGGATGCTTCTCCATTTTCCACAACTTCCTTTCTCGCCGCGTTATGCCGCGGCAGCCTTGTTTTGCTGTTTCTGTTCTGAATCTTTCTTTGTATCTTTTGCAGGTTTTATTGTTTTCATAAATTGCAGCACCGGCCGAAGCAGCTGCATACCGTCGGCCAGCAAAATGCAAAGGCCGTGATACAGCCGCAGAGTCACTTCAACCTCTCCCTCAGCCCTGCTTTGGCGGGCAGAAAAATCAAGATCCATACAGACCTCCCGCCGTTCCACGGTAACTAAATTTTCCATAACGGCAATCAGTGGCCAAAGCACACTGTTCAGCGTTCCATACCGCCGGGCTGCCACAGCAGGATTCGGATCAGAGACGACAATACACAGCCGCAGGCAGCGAACATGCAGCCCCCGCCGCACCCGATCCATGGCGTCCAACGCCGGATCCAGCAACGCAGTGATCAACTGCCAAACGGCATCAAAAGTGATTTGCCGCCCGGTGCTCTTTTCCTGTGGCTGCGTTTGCTGCGGATCGCCTTTCTTTTCTTTAGGCGGCCGCTTCTTA
>CALDMR010000049.1 GCA_937915065.1 uncultured Clostridia bacterium | reverse complement strand
CAGCTTCACCGCCCTGGTACTGTATTTGGGAATTTGTATCATTTCCATTTTCACCGATCTGGAAGTGCTGCAAATCCTGGGACTGGCCATTATCCTGTGGTCCTTTTTCCGCATCCTGTCCCGCAATATCCCCGCCCGGCGGGCAGAAAACGAAGCCTATCTGAACCTGCTGCGCAGCTTGGGCGCCAAGCGCCAGGCCTATCAGGCCCGCCGCCGGGACAAGGCCCACCGCTATTACCGCTGCAAGCAGTGCGGCGCGGTGATGCGGGTGCCCCGCGGCCTGGGCAAAATCGAGATCACCTGCCCCAAGTGCGGCAGAACGGTCACCAAAAAGGCGTAACGCCACGCCAAATCCAGAAACAAAAAACCGGAGGGGCACACGATGATCAACTACGATTTTCCCTATGCCTATGAAAATAAACTGTACCACACCCTGGCCTTTGAAAACCGGGCTCGGGGGTACAAGCTGTACAAAGCCGCTGTGGACGCAGGCTTTACCTGCCCCAATCTAGACGGCACCAAGGGTTCCGGCGGATGCGTATTCTGCAGCGGCGGCAGCGGATATTTCACCGCACCGGCGGACACCCCCCCGGAAGAACAAATCGCCCGGGAGATGGCGCGGCTCCGTCAAAAGGACGAAAGCGCCCGTGCCGTGGCATATTTCCAGGCCCACACCAACACTTACGCCCCCCTGGACACCCTGCGGGATCTGTACGAGCGGGCCCTCCGGTGCGACGGGATCTGCGGCCTGGCCATTGCCACCCGGCCCGATGCCCTCACTCCGGAAATTCTGGAATATCTGAAAGACCTCAACAGCCGCACCCTGCTGACAGTAGAACTGGGCCTGCAGACCATCCATCCCCGCACAGCCCGGGTCATCAACCGCTGCTTCACGCTGGAAGAATTCATGGAAGCCTACAAAGCCCTGAAGATCCGCGGCATCCGCACCTGTGTCCATCTGATCAACGGCCTGCCCGGCGAAACCAAAAAAATGATGCTGGAAACGGCCTCCTATGTGGGTCAGCTGCGGCCGGAGGGCGTAAAGATCCACATGCTCCATGTGATTCGGGGCACCGCCATGGCGTCACTGTACGCCGCCAAAAAATACCGCCCCATGAGTATGGATGAATATGTCCGCCTGGTGTGCTGCCAGTTGGAGGTTCTGCCCCCGGAAACGGTGATCGAGCGGCTGACAGGGGACGGCAGCAAAGCCACCCTGGTGGCCCCCGCCTGGACCCGGGATAA
Source organism: uncultured Clostridia bacterium (assembly GCA_937915065.1). Classification (GTDB taxonomy): domain Bacteria; phylum Bacillota; class Clostridia; order Oscillospirales; family Oscillospiraceae; genus Pseudoscillospira. The sequence goes on along the minus strand of CALDMR010000049.1, from coordinate 2,697 downwards.
GATCCGGGTGCTGGGCAGCATCGACGAAACCCTTTACCGCTGGAACACTTGGCAGGGGCATTTTTTTGCCGGCCGCAAAGAACGCATCCGGGATTTTCTGAATCTGGAACACCGGGGCAAATTCTGAAACAACCGCGAAAAAACCGCCCGGGGGCTGTGCGCTGCGCAGCTTCCCGGGCAGTTTTTTTACGCGGTTTCTTTTATCGATTTCCGGCAATCTTTCGTCCCTTTGGAAAACCTTTATTTACAAGGGACAGGGCAGCGCAACGACCCATTGCCCTATAAACCCGCAACAGCCGACAACATATAGCAATAAATATTCAATTTATTTCGATATGTTATCATATTTTCAGTGCTGCCCAACGCACGGCGAAACCGACAGAGCCGAACCCCATCCGCCCCGGCGCAAAAAAGAGAGGGGCACAGCGCCCCCTTTACAAGCAGATTTTGCCTGTGCTATACTGACCCCGGTAACGACCAGAAAGGGGGCCCATATGGATCAAAAATCCGCTTTTTTTACAAAGGGTGCGGTGCTGTGCGCCCTGGCCTGTGTGTGCTGCGCCCTGTGGGGCAGCGCCTATGCCTGCGTGAAGCTGGGTTATGCCCTCTTTGCCGTGGACACGGCCCATACCCCCTCCATTCTTTTATTCGCCGGCCTGCGCTTTTTCCTGGCCGGGATCCTGGCCGTGACCATCGGCTCTGTGGCGGCACGCTGCTTCCTGCGGCCGCAAAAAGCCCGCACCTGGGGCCATGTGGTTCAGCTGAGCCTGCTGCAAACGATCATTCAATATGTACTTTTTTACATCGGCCTGGCCCACGCCACGGGAGTAAATTCTTCCATCATCGGCTCTTCCAGCGTGTTCGTATCCCTGCTGGTGGCGGCGCTGCTGTTCCGGCAGGAACAGCTTACCGGTCGCAAGCTGCTGGGCTGCGCCATTGGGTTTGCTGGCGTGGTGCTGGTGAATCTGAACCAGGGCAGCCTGGGCAGCTTCCACCTGACCGGCGAGGGCTTCATTTTCCTGTCCACAGTGTCCTACGCCTTTTCCTCTGTATTCCTCAAGCGCTTCAGCTCTGAAGACAATCCGGTGCTGCTCTCCGGCTGGCAATTTGTCGTGGGCGGCCTGGTGATGATCCTCTGCGGCGCGGCCCTGGGTGGCCGTGTGGCTCCGCAATCCCCCGCAGCCCTGCTGATGCTGTTTTATCTCGGCTGCATCAGCGCAGTGGCTTACTCCCTGTGGGGGATCCTGCTGAAATACAACCCCGTATCCCGGGTAACCATATTCAGCTTCATGACGCCGGTGTTCGGCGTATTGCTGTCCACCCTGCTGCTGGGAGAGCGCAGCGGCGGCGCATGGCCCGTTACCCTGGGCGCTCTGGCCCTGGTCTGCTGCGGCATTTGCATCGTCAACGGGCCTCAGCGAAAAAAAAGCACTGAAAAAGCACAAAAGAACGAACCGCCATCCTCTGGAGGAACTGATTATGACCTGTGAAGAACTCCTTTCCATCGCAGCCCACATCGGCCGCGGCCTGCTGGAATCCGGCGCCGAAGCCTACCGGGTGGAAAACTCCGTGCACTATGTGGTGGAAGCCTACGGCCTGGGCCAGTGCCAGGTGTTTTCCATCCCCAATTATCTCCATATCGTCCTGACCGACGATACCGGCGCCACCCACTCCAAAATGTGCCGGGCCGCCAGCATGAAGGGTGTGGATCTGGACAAGCTGAACGCCCTGAACGACCTGTGCCGCACCATCGCCGTGGAAAAACCGGAAACAGCAGAAGTGTGGGACAGGCTCCACGCCATCGACAAGACCCGCCCCTATTCCCTGCCCTTACAGATGCTGGCCTATGCCGTGGGATCCGCCGGATTCGCCTTGTTCTGGGGCGGCGTGCTGCTGGACGCCGCGGCAGCCGCCGTGATCGGCTGCGTTGTCGCCATCGCCATGTACATCATGGGCCGACTGGAAGCCAACCTGTTTTATAAAAGTATCCTGGCCAGCATGCTCAGCGCCCTTCTGGCCTGCTTTTTCGTCCACTTCGGCTTTGGCCTGCATCGGGACGAGATCATCATCGGTGTGTTCATGACCCTGCTGCCCGGCGTCATGATCACCAACTTCATGCGCGAGATCATCGTGGGCGACTGGCTGACCGGCATTACCAAGCTGGCGGAAGCCGTACTGATTGCCGCCGCCATCGCCCTGGGCACCGGTATTGTGCTGGCCGTTTTGTAAAGGGGGACTGCATTGATGGATCTAACTTATTTTCTGCCTGTTCTCTATGCCTTCATCGCCTGTCTCGGTTTCGGCGGACTGTATAATCTCCACGGAAAGCCCGTGTTCTGGGCGGCGGTGGGCGGTGCGCTGGGCTGGCTGGTCTACCTGCTCACCCTGCTTTTGTCGTCCGATCTGGCCGCCTGCTTTGTCAGCGCCGCCGTGGTGGCCACTTATGCCGAGATCCTGGCCCGGATTGAAAAATGTACCGTGACCACCTTCCTGCTGATCGGCATCATCCCTATGGTGCCCGGCGCCGGTATTTTCCACACAATGGAATACTGCATCCAGGGCAACACGCTGATGTTCCTCACCACAGGACTGCACACCCTTGGCATGGCAGGCGCCCTGGCCATCGGCATCCTGGTGGTGGACTCCACCTGGCGCATGATTCGCTTGGTACAGCGCCGCAGGCGCCAATAAAAACAC
>CALDMR010000048.1 GCA_937915065.1 uncultured Clostridia bacterium | reverse complement strand
ATATGGGAGGTTTCCCGAGTGGCCAAAGGGAACAGACTGTAAATCTGTCGTCTATGACTTCGGTGGTTCGAATCCACCACCTCCCACCAGTTGCAAAAGCACTTCGTTCTGGAGTGCTTTTCTTCTTTTGTGTTCAAAAAAGTTCTTATTTCAGCAAAATTCGGTTTTCTGGAAAAGTCGCCGTAAAACGGGGCAAAAAGGGAAAAAACGGGGCAAACAAGGGAAAAAACAAGGGAACAAAATCAAGCCAATTTTAGCTGCCCGCATAAGCGAGCTTCTGCGTAGCGCGACGCTGATCGCTTGTATCGACATGCGTATAAATCTCTGTTACGCTGACGGAAGAATGCCCCAGCAACGTCTGCACTGCCCGCAGCTCTGCACCGCCCTTGATCAAGTAGGTCGCATAGGTGTGACGGAGCTTGTGCGGTGACAGTTTTCGGATGGGAAGGCCGGCAAAGAAATTATCATACTGCCGCCGGAAGGAACCAGGTGTCATATATCCACCACTCCGAATGGCTGGCACAACGTATATGCTCGTTTTGAGCGCAGATTTGAGCCACATAGCGAGTTCGTCCCCATAGGTAACAATACGTACCTTGTCATTCTTGGATCGCTCTACGGGCAGAAATTCGCCTTTTGCGACGCGGGTTACTACACGGCGGACGGTGATGGTCTTTTCTTTCTGATTGATATCTCCCCAACGGAGCCCCATGATTTCTTCAGACCGTAAGCCAGTATACAGCATCAGCGCAATAGCAACGCCAAACGGCTTGTCCAGATTTTTTATAATGGTCTGGATCTCATCGAGAGAAAACCATTCGATTTTTTTGAGCGGTGCTTCAGCTTTGACTGAGAGACCCTCGCACGGATTCTGTTGCCGCAAGCCATTTCTAACTGCGCTTTTCATAATCTGATCTACCGTAATGAAAATGTGATGCCTGGCACTCTTGCTAAGATGTGCTGCCCGCCCCATTAAATGCTCAATATCTGCCGGGGTGACCTTTGCGATCTGCTTTTTCCCAATAGCCGGGAACACATATTTGTTACAGTATAATTCGTAATTGGCATAGGTGCGATAAGAAACTGAGCCCTTCTTGAGCTCAAGCCATTCTTTTCCCCAACCATCTACTGTCTGCCGCGATTCCTTTTGTCGCTTTCCTTTTTCGACAAATTCTTCGTAAGCGGCCTTGGCCAACGCCTTTGTCCGTCGGCAAAACGATTTCTGAATGTGGCTGCCATCCGGCATGTCAATCCATACGCGCAGCTCCCAACTGCCGTTTGGCTTTTTTCGAAAACTTCCGTTCATAATAGAAAAACCCCTTTCTTACCGTAAAAAAGTGTGGTAAAATAGGGGTACTGATTGACCGTCCAAAGTTTATCAGTACCCCGTCCCGCTCTGGTGTTGGTAGCACCAGGGCGGGATTTTTATTCAGCAATAGAAATCAGCGGAACCGAAAAAGCCGATCCATTTCTGGATGACCTCGCTGCTGCGGGCTTCGATGATCTCCATGATGTTCCGCAGGGTGCGCTCAGGGATTTTTGATCGGTTGTGACACAGATAGCATTTTCCTGCGCGGGTGATCCACACCTTCGTTGCATTTGATGTCGGCGCGCCCTGAGCGATATGAACATGCACCGGCTCGAGAGGTTCATTTTCGTTTGCCCAAAAATAGACCCAGTAAGAGCCGACCTTAAAGATTTGCGGCATTGTCGAACCCGCCTTCCTGTGAGAACTGCAGGATCAGGTGCGCTGTGGATTCGATGACCTCCTGATAACGCGCAATCTCCTGATCGGTAAAGCCGGCGATGTCCTCCCACCGGTATCCCGGCAGGTAACAAGTTGCATGGCGGAAGCCCAGTTTCTCATCGGGCCGTTCCATATAGACTTTGACCGTGCCGTCCGGCCGCATTTCGGAGTGGACGATCTCGGTATTATCGTCAAGTGTTATAAACGGGTACATCATAGAAATGCCTCCTTTTGTCGAAAACGGTTCAAGATTCGGTTTTTCTCAAACCGGTCAAAAAGTTCTCATTTCAGCTCTTTTCAAATTCGCTGCGGCGCGGCATGAATGCTGGAAGAAAATCAGGATTTTACGCCATATGCGCCGCAGTTCGGCATTTCGCGAAAAACCAAGCCGAAAAATTATCTCGATGTTTTGCGGGTTGATGGATATTTCAGCGCTGAACCGAAAAGAAAAGTTCGGATTTTTATGTTTTGCATGGTAGCGAACTGCCCGCACGGGATTTGCGGGCAAAACGGTATTCCGAAATTCCCGCAAAACGGTTGCGAACTGCCCGCAAAATCGGGAAATGCAAACGGGCGAAAAAGTTCGAGGAAAGGCAGTTCTCATTCCACATGAAAAGGTAATCCTTTCTCTTTTTTGTACAGAGAATAACTGTTACCGCGCTTCTCACGTCTTATTTTATCAGCTTTCAGCAAATGACTAACTGCTGTCCCAATAGTAGGCTTTAAATCAGGATCAAAGTGTTTGTGCAATTCTCTTTGCAACACGCCAGGGTTTTCTTCAATGACTTGAAGAACCGCATCATCGGCGTGCTGAAGAAACGCCTGCCGTTTCTTGTGAAGGTCAAAAGTCCTTTTTCGCTCGTCGTAATTCAAAGTGAGGTCTGAATACCGCTCCTTTATTCTATCAATAAAATTGAAATCTGGATTTTGACTATTATGACAGTGCATCCAACTATCTTCAAAATATTGACGGCCTGCAGATGTTTTTGAACAATATTCTGCAAGCTTTTGCGCTGCAATAAGCGCCTGCTGATCGTGCGCAATGGCATCATCAATTGAATCAAAACTGTATAAATGTGGCATCCAGATATATTGCTCTAATTGGTCAATATACTCTGCGTTTGCAGAGTGAAATTTCGATTGAGCCTTCTCTTCTTCGAAAGAGCGATGGAACTTGGGATTAGGGCTGTTTTCGTAATACTGTTGCGCACGTTCAAAATCAGTTTCGCGAAGATATTCAATATCCTCATTTGTTAAATCTTCTCCGTCAGCGCGCACGATACTCTGGCCATTACTGATATATGAAGCGGCTGTCCTATCTGATATAGATGGTGCTTCCGATTCCTTCGAAACTTTGTCTGCACTGATTATTGAAGAAACTTTATTACGTTTCCACGGCCTCCACATCAGCCAAATGAAAAATGCAAACAGCGCAGATGTCGCGAGCAAAGCGGGGCGGAGATCCCTCTCCTCGGCGGTTTGCGCGGTTACGGCCATACTGATATACACAATAATACCGAGCACAAAAAATGCAGTCACCCCGTACCGCAGGCAACCGCCTTTGCGTTGACTCGGGACAGAGACTTTGGACTTGCGCATAATTATCACCTTAACACGGGCCAATTCACTCGAGGTCTTAAATTCATAGATACATCTTGCCTTGAGGACCGATATCCGTGATGTATCACAAATGATACTTGAATTACTGCACGATAAGTGGTAAAATCATCCTATCAGAAGAACCAAACAAATGTTCTGCTTTTTAAGGAGCCGGGATAGGATGGAAAAACAAGAGCTAATCAATTACATACTCCAAAAATTACAACTTTTAGACGAAAATAAACTGCAAACCGTTTATCGTTTTGTTCTTCGTCTTACGAAGTAAAGATAATGGCTGGCCTTACGGGTCAGCCTTTTCTTTTTGCATTTCTTGCAGCAAATTGTCTGCCACTTGTTCAAGCAATTTCCACTGATCGGTGTTGAGTCGCGCTAGTACCGATATGAGCCTTGTGCGAAACCCATTTTCATCTGTAAGAATATCGCTAAAAAAGTCCGCCAATTCTTCGTTCCGACTAAGATGTACGAACATGTCGCCTTCACCAGTACGTAGCCAATGTTCATTTACATTAAATTCCCGGCAAATATCTGCGATTGTACGTTCACTGGGCTGAGATGCCCCTGAGCATATTTGAGAAACAAATGCTTGTGAAACATTTATCCGGTCTGCGAATGCTGTTTTTGTCATTCCCTTTTCTCTTATTATTGCGTTTATACGTTCGTTCAGAAATCCCATAATTTCCACCCCCATGCCTTAATTAAAGCATAAGTGGTCTATGAAGTCAAGGAGAAATATAAGTCACTTATGAAATTGTGTTGACATCATAAGTGAACTATGATAAAGTATAAGCAACTTAGAAATGGAGGTGAAACGGATGGGACAGGATGAAAAGAAACTAGCCAGGAAGCTGGCGGAAACCGTGAAGGCTCTTCCCTCTGACAAACGTGAGTATCTGATCGGATTCGCGGAGGGCGTTGCAGCAGTCACAGAAAATAAGGAGTCTTCGGACAAAGATGCACCTACTCCATAATTTTGTGGTAGCGGTGGAAGCACAGTTGCACCGGGCGACAGGAGGTGAGACGAATGGATATCGCATCAACTATCCGCTCGGTAATCACGAAACGGGGGCTGCCCCAGAAAGTAGTGGCCGAACGATGCGGCTTTACCGAACAGCAGTTTACGGACATGCTCAAGGGCCGTAAGCTCATCCGGGCCGAATATATCCCCCGAATAGCAAGTGTGCTGGGATGCACACCGAATGACCTGTATCCGGAAGCGGATGAAGGGGCTGAAAGAAGCCTCGAAGAAACGAGCTGCCCGAGGTCGAAGTTTGAAATCACCACTGATAATGACACGATAACGACCATTTTTATGAATGGTCAGGATATCACTGAAAATGCCATATCTGTAATATTCAAGCATGCTGCATGCGAACCGCCAACAGTGACGATCGAGTATCTGGCGGATGAATGCACGGTTCGCACACTTGGTGAGTTGATCATCAAGAAAAAGAAAACGTGATTTGAGTCCGCGGTCAGGACGACACGTCACACTGTAATTTAAGCCTGCAAATAAAAAATCAATAGTAAATTGATTATTTCAGGCAAAAAGT
>CALDMR010000047.1 GCA_937915065.1 uncultured Clostridia bacterium | reverse complement strand
ATGGTGAAGGTCTTGTCTGCTGCAGGCGCGGTCTTGATGATCACGGTCTCGCCGTTCTTGGCCTCGTCCAGCGCGGTCTGGAAATCGGTGTACTCCTCGCCGGTGGTCTCATTTACAGCGGCAACCTCCACACCAATGGTAAAGGCGGAGAAGCCGTGGGGGTTCACGAAGGTAAGGACATGCTGATTATCGATCTTGCCGGTGTACACATAGCCCTTGTGGCCGATTTTCGCGTCATCAGTCGCGGTAAAGCTATCCGGCAGGGGGATGGTCACGGTGACCGGCTCGCTGACGGTCAGCTTGCCGGAGGCGAGAACAACCGCGTTGGGATCATTCACGCCCTCCTTCTTCACCGTGATCTCCTCGTCATTCTTAAGATCAGCGGTGGTGGCCACCTTCTGATACATAGGGGTGATGTCCAGCGTCAGCGTCTTGGCGCTGCCGTCAGCATCCGCGCCGGTGATCTTGATGTCCAAATAGGGCTGAACCACGATGGTAACCCCGTCTGCTGTGACAGAATCACCCGTAACTACGCCCTGCTTCTTCAGCTCTGCAAGGCCATTTTCCGGCGTGGTGGTGTTGGCATTGGCAATGGCGCTGGCCTCGGCATTCATCACATTGGCGTCCATGGCGGGAGCGGTTGCACCAGCGTCTTTGCTCGTCAGCGCGGCAAGGGCGCTGTCCGCCAGCGCCTTATCCTCCTGGCTCACATCTGCAGGCAGCTTGGTCTCGGCCTCGGGAGCGGCGGGGAGCACCTCGGCGGCAGTTTCCTGCTTGTTGGCCACCATCCAGTTGTAGCCGGTTTCCGTACTCTTCACAAGGGTCTTACCAGCTGCCAGATAGGCCGCGTCAGGAGCGGATGTGAAGTGACCGCCGGAAACTGAAACGACACTCTTGGCGTTGGCCCACGGCTCTTCAGTCTTGTTGGTGTTGTTAAAGATGTATGCTTTGATTGCCTTGGAAGCATCCGTCGCCTGAAAGCGGCCGTTTTCAACTTTGACGGACGTCAAATCCCCATAACCGTCTCGTTTGATTGCCGAGATTGCAGCGCCGTCCAAGATTGCGCCGTCGCTGTCAGTCTTGGGTTCCGGAGTTCCGGTTGCGGTGATGGAGGTGTTCTCCCCGCGTACGGTCAGGCCACCTGCGCAGACCTGCACACCAGTCTTTGCGGTAACAATGGCATTATCAAGGATGACCTCGCCTGCCCTGCTCGGCCAATAGATGCCGATGCCGTCCTGCACAGTCAAAACCGTTTCATTCTGCAGCGTCACATTGTCGTTCGAATAGGCCCCGTTGGACACGATGCCATAAAATCCCTGCACCGTCAGCCGGACATTGTCCAGAATCAGGCTGTTGTTGTCAAACAAAACACTCGCACCATCGGCCGCACTGGTGATGGTGCCGTTTTGAATCGTCATTTTGGCCGAGGTAATATTCTTTGACATCTTCAGGGCCGCTGCAGATTCCCCCGTGCCTGTATAGGCGTAAGTATGACCGTCAAGATCCAGCGTCGCCGTCTGGTCATGCAGCATGATATAGTCCGAACCCGTATAGTCGTTTAACAGTTCGACGGTCTTGTCCGCATCAACGTCGGCGGCCGAGCCGAATGTGCCGTAGATGTAGGCATCGCCATTCGAATCAACCGCCTTATATCCACCGTTTGCAACCATCCGAGCTGCATCCTCCGAATAGGGCAGCAGGACGTTCGTACCCAGCGCGATGGTCTGCTCGCCCGTGCTCTGCAGGGTGATATTGTCCCCCTTCAATACGGCACGGATCTCGTGTTGGGAATCCCCGTTATTCACCTTCAGCGGAATCATGCCGGTCACCGTGGCCGTCTTGTTGCCACTGTTCACCAAGGTCATCGCGCAGTCCTTCGCATTCCCATATGTGGTGCTCATCTCGACGGCACAGCTGTTCTTCCCTGTGCTGATATTGCGGACATTGTGACCGTTAAGGTCGAGAGTGGCGCTGGGTACCGAGGTTTTCAGCAGAGGCTTGTCGACCTCTCCCTCCACGTCCTGCAGCAGAACCAGCGTTTCCCCCTCTTGCAATTCGGTTGCCGCGCGCACGGCGGACGCGTAAAGTTTGTCGCCGATCTTCGCCCCAGCTTCCGCTTCATCGGTCAAATCCGCTATCTGATAATAGGCTTCATTTTTGGTGCATATTTTCCCGGCGGGCAAAATACTGGACAGATCCTGCTCAAACAGGCCGTTTAACACATCTTCAGCATTCACGCAGATACCGATTCGGCCGACAATGCCACTGTGAACGGTCAGCTTACAGCCTTTATACCCCCGAATGCTACTGATATAGACATCCCCATCGCTGCCATCCGGCTCGCCGATGACAATGGTCGCGTATCCATAATTGTTGTCGATCGCGTAATCATACGAATTAGCAGAGGATGTCTCGATCCGGCCACCGGTGACCGTCACGGCGCCTTTCATGGCGTTCACGACTCCCTTGGCTGCGGATACTGTACCACCTGTCATCAAAAACTGATTGCCTGCGGCATAAGCAAGTTTTACAGCCGTAGAACCAGTCGATACCAGATTGCCGCTCTCCATCGTCAGCGAAGCATTTTTGTTAACGGTGATCACGTCGATCTTTCCCGTCAAGGTACCGTTCGCTTTGCTACTGGTGTCTCGAATGGTCAGCGCACCGTTGACGACGATTCCCTTTGCGCTTACGTCAAGGGTTTGGCCGTTCAGATCCAGCGTGACCGTGTCACCAGCTGCGATGGTCCATTTATCCGCCAGCACGACCTCCTCGGTCAGCCGGATCACGCCGTCAACCTTCTCCGGCAACACGGCGGCAGATGCCGTCTCCTCCGCCGCAAATGCCGCTGGCATCAGGCTCAGCACCATTGCCAGCGCCAGGACGACAGACAATAGTTTTTTCTTCATTTTTTCCTCTCCTTTTTCAAAAAATTTTTGCAAAGGGATTCCATTCCCGTTCGGGAATGGAACAGGCTCTGGCCAGAGCCTGTTTTTTCACCCTATTACTATGCATAGCATACCCTTTCCCTCTCGAAATTGCAAGGTATTTTGCAACACTTCCGCCCCTCCTTTGCACAAAAAAACACCCCCGCGGCAGTTTTGCCGTAGGGGTGCTGGATGCGGTCGTTACCGGGAACAGCTGCCGCCGTCACAGCCACCGCCGCAGCAGCCCAAGCCGAACAGTCCGGAAAGCAGCCAGCCCATCAGGCCCATATAGAGCATGGATGTGACGGGGCTGAAGGTAATCAGACAGCCCCCGGTGGGACAGCCCACCGCGTAATAGTACACCAGGCCCGCCGCCATGCCGCCCAGGGTGAACAGCACCGGCCGCAGCCACTTTTTCTTGTTCCTTCCGTTGGTATCTTTCATCTCAGGCACCTCCTGCCAAATATTCCTCCGCCATGTGAACCGCCACGGCGCCGTCTGCCACCGCCGTTACCACCTGGCGCACCAGTTTGGTTCTCACATCGCCCACGGCATACACGCCGGGCAGGCTGGTCTGGGTGGTTTCACCGGCCACGATGTAGCCGCCCCCGTCCAGATCCAGCTGGCCCTGCACCAATCCCGTGGCCGGTATCCGGCCCACGCTGACAAACACGCCGTCGCAGGCCACATCCGTTTCTGTCCCGGTTTTCACATCTTTCAGCCGGACGCCGGTGACCTTGCCCTCGGACAGCAGGGCGGACACGGTGCTGTTCCAGCGGAACTCGATATTTTCTGCCTTCATCAAGGGCTCGTGATAGATCTTAGTGGCCCGGAGGGTGTCTCTCCGGTGAACCAGGATCACCTTTTCGGCAATGCGGCTGAGCAACAGCGCATCTGCGGCCGCCGTGTTGCCGCCGCCCACGACTACCACCGTCTTGCCCCGGTAAAACATCCCGTCGCAGGCGGCGCAGTAGGCCACGCCCCGGCCGATCAGCTCCGCCTCGCCGGGCGCACCCAGGGGCCGGGGATCGGCGCCGGTGGCCAGCACCACGGTTTTGCCGTAAAACATACCCTCGGCGGTTTCCACGGCCTTCGGTTCCGCCGCCAGATCCAGCCGCAGCACTTCCGCATACCGGCTTTCGGCGCCGAAGCGCTCGGCCTGCTTCTGCATCTTCTCGGCCAGGGTGAAGCCGTCCACACTGTCCTCAAAGCCGGGGTAGTTGTCAATTTGGTGGGTCATCGCCATCTGCCCGCCCGCCGAAAGCTTTTCCAGCACCAGGGCCCGCAGGCCCGCCCGGGCAGCATACAGCGCCGCCGTATATCCGCCGGGGCCGCCGCCCACAATGATCATGTCATAAACCTTCTGCTCCATTGCCGCCATATCTGCCAGCTCCTTTACCTGTTTTTTTGATTTGTCCATAGTATACCCCCAAAGACGGGGCTTTTCCGTGATCATGTCACGAAAGGGGCCGCGTTCCCGCGGCACAACTGTTCCACGATCTGGACAAATTTTACCATACCGCCGCCCGCAATTCCACCCGCACTTTGGCAAAAACAAAAAAGCCGCCCGCCGGCATAAGCCGGCGGGCGGAAGCCCCATGGGATACTGTAAGATTCACTTGCCCTTAGTGCTGTCCGCACTCGTCGGCATGCTGATGCTCGTGGCAGATGGAACCGGTGGACTTCAGCTCACCGCGCACATAGGCTTCCGCAGCAACGCGGGCATCGCCGCGGGCACCCAGGATCACTTCCACGCCGCGCTCGTTGAAAATGCTCACGGCGCCGCCGCCCATACCGCCGGCAATGATGACCTCTGCGCCGTTATCCGCCAGATAGTTGGGCAGGAAACCGGGACGGTGGCCGGGATTGGGCAGGGCCACCTCGGGGGTCACCTTTCCGTCCTCCGCATTGAAGATCAGGAAGTTTTCACAATGGCCGAAATGTTCGGAAACGTTGGTGCTCATCGCTGCTACTGCAATTTTCATGATTCAGTTCTCCTTTTCATTTACATTCAGTTCCAATATTTTCATGGTTTGATCAAATATTTCTTTCAGCGCATCCCGGGCGGGACA
>CALDMR010000046.1 GCA_937915065.1 uncultured Clostridia bacterium | reverse complement strand
ATGCGAAATACCGCCATGGTATCACCTCCTTTCAGCGGTTTGGAAAAGTGTTCGTTTTTGGGGAAAGGCAACCTCTATGCTGCCCAGATGCCCCGGAGGGGAAAACCTATGGGCGGCGGCCTTTCGACTGATTGTGGAAGAAATGCATGGGATTTTTGACTTCTTTTAAATCACTTGTGTTCTGTGTGTTACTGGACAAAAAACGCCATAGGGGATGTACCTATGGCGCACAAAAATTATGGAAACAAAGCCAATCTCTCATTGCTGCAGCTGGTAAGCAATGGTATAATTAAACTAGGAGACAATAAAAACATGTATCATCCAAAGCGGGAGGATTTATGATATGAAATACACCAATATAAAAGAATTTGTTTCTGTCAAACTAGGTGAAATTGATGCTTATATTTTCCCGATGAAAATAAAAGATGTTTTACCAATCTATTATGTCGCGGTGAGAGGGCGAGATAATGTTGAAGGCGCAGTCCAACGTGTGTTGAATAAGCGCAGAATTAGTTCTATTAAAAACTTTGTACTTGAGGGCAATATGTTCTTTAACAGTTTTATCTTGAATTGGGTAGACAAAAACTATCCTGTCAAATTCAAGGATAATGGAATATATATACCTCAGGTTCCTGCTGGAGCTCAAGTCATAGATGGACAACATCGTTTAGAAGGACTAAAACAAGCTATTGATGAAAAGCCTGAGATTGGCGAGCAATCAGTAATTATTGTTTTGGTGCAAAATTTAAAAACCGCTGATGCAGCTAGAATCTTTTTGAACATTAACACGGAGCAAAAGCCTGTTCCGAATAGTCTTGTCTACGATTTATTTGGTGAAGTTCGTAGCAAAGACTATTATATCGTTCGAGCTAAAGATATTGCCACAAAATTGCACGAAGATCCTGAGTCGCCTTACTATCAGTGTATCAAATTGCCTGGCTCTGCTCAAGGCGTAGGAAAAGTTGATTTATCTACTGTAGTAAATGTTCTGAAACAATATACAGTAGATGATGGGGTATTCTCTGAGTATCATATTGATGACTATGAGTTGCAGTATAGAATAATCAGCAACTATTTTAATGTAATTAAATCGTATTACGACAAAGAAGGCTTATGGCTTAAATCGGCTAATCCGTTCATGGGAAATTCCGGTTGCTATGGAGCGATTGAATTTTTGTGCAAAGATCTTATCCCTAAATGTGCGGAGAGAAGATCTTTTGAAGAAAAAACTATTAGAGAACTTATTCCTTTAGATGCAGCAGGTTTGCTTTACAAAGAAGATTTAAAAAATAAACAAGGTAAAGAGCAGCGAAATATAGTATACCAGTATCTTAAATCTGCCTTGCTGAAGGATGTGCCCATGCAAAATGAGTATAAGTTTTGATAGAAATCGTACACAAGTTAGCTTTGAAAGGTTTATCGGTTTAGCTTCTACAGAAGAATTGTTGACTAAAAAGGCTGATTTCAAATCTCATTGTTTATCTTCAGCAGAAGTCACACAACTTCATTCAGATTTAATGTATGATGCCGTTGATTTTTTCTATAGTGGCATACTTAGTTTTTCCGAAGGAATTGACTCTATTTTTCACAAGCGTTTTTCTTGGGCTACTGTAAAATTATATTATTCGATTTTTTATCTGATAAGAGCATCTTTGGCTGCAAACGGATTTGCACTCTTACGTTGCGGAAATATGTATCGGTTGAAAAATTGTGTAGGCGAAAAACCGTTTAGCACGAATAACAAAAAATATAGTACTACACATGAAGGAACAATAAGTCATTACAAGGACATTTTCTCAATGTCAGACAGACTGCTATCTAATAAAATCGATGATCTTGATGCTTATCAATGGATGATGAATGCACGTGAGATTGTGAATTATAGAAGTGTCTCCTTTCTGGAACCAGGTTGTTTAGATATTTGGGATTTCTTTTCGACATGCGTAGATGATGGGACATTAGTTGATGAATTAAAAAGACTTGAAGATGATAGTTACATAAAATGTTTTCAAGAAGAATACGCAGTAGTTGCTATTCCAATAAAACGCATGCAAGAAACAATCTCGGATATGGCAACTAGTGGGTTGCTTACTCAATTAGCACATGACCGTGAGATGTTTGCAAAGTCAGTGTTGAATTATGATCATAGATCACTTTCTATCTTAGCTGATGTTTTTCAACATAGATGAAATATAGAAATTGTAGAACAGCTTATCCAATAGATAAGTGGAGGCGCCATAGATTTCTATGGCGCCTCCATGAATTATTATAGATCTTCGGCTTCCTCCATCTTCAACCAGTCCTCAAATGACTTCCTGGAAATACGGATCGCATAACCGATGCGAATTGTTTTGAACTCTCCAGAATTCACCAAGCGGTATGCGGTGGATTTTGCAATACCAAGGATTGCGGCAATATCATCCACGGTGTAGGTTCTGTTGCTCGGCAGCTTCTTTTCCTGCGATGTACTCATAGTTTTGCCTCCCATTTTTCGTAGGCATTTTGACTATGCCTATCTGATTTTCCTTGTGGCAAAGAGGCTTTCTGCCATCATCCGTGCTAAGAATTTGCTAATTTGACATTCTGAACAGGCCATAACGAGGCAGCATTTTACGGATTTTTGTGCAGATTGACCAGTAACCACACGATGCCATAACGAATCAAAAATAATGGGAAGTTATGATGGGTATATCGTACCAAAAGAAACGCCAAACTCCTAAGCGACAGGCCACTGGTTCGAACCCAGCCGGGGGTGCCATTGCCGGAGCATGCGCGTTGCCGCTTGCTCCGGTTTTTATATTAAGCAGGATCGGCTGCCACTGTTTGATGATTGTATTAGGTTTTGACAGATCGGCATCCGGCATAGAGTAAAAGCACCGCGACATCTGTCGCGGTGCTTTTATTGTAAAGAGCGGATTAAAGAAAATACTTCTCACAAGTAAAAACGCCGTGAAGCGGCGCTGCCAAATTGCGGCCCGGCGCAGGGGCTGCGATTTGGAAAGGGGGAGCAGCATGAGCTTGCTCTGGCTTTTATAAAAAAGCCGGAGCAAGCAATACAAAGCCTGCTCCGACCTGGTACGGGTAGTGGGGGTCGAACCCACACGCCTTGCGGCACAGGAACCTAAATCCTGCACGTCTGCCAATTCCGCCATACCCGCTTTTATTGCACAGAGAGAAAGGGAAAATGATGGGTGCTGGGAAACCTCTGTGCTGCCGGGGACTATTTTACCATGGTCTGCGGAGATACGCAAGGGAAAAACGGGAAACGGGGCGGGGAGATCCCCCGCCCCGTTGGGCGCTTAAAAGATCCAGCCCTCGGTGCTGGCGCCGGCGGTCAATTTCTCATCGCCGCCCCAGGTGAGGCGGCTATCCTCCACATCCAGCACATAGCTGGAACCTTGGGATATGAATTCCCGGCCTGCTTCGTCACAGATCACGGCAGCCACGGTCAGCACATCCTCTGGGCCAAAGGCCAGGGACTGGTCCGGCAGGTGGTAGAAATCAAAGGCCCCTTCTTCAAAGCCTTGAAAACTCGCCGGTTGATCGCAGGGATCGGCCCAGTCCACCAGCTTTTGATTTTTGAACAATCCAACCCGGACAGAACGGATCTCTGCGGGCTGAAATCCGTCGGAAGTGGCAGATGTCATGGAATCCTCTGAAGTGGTCAGGTATAGATCCTTAAACTCCAAGCGGTTTTTGGGGCAGTCGTGATACATCAGAGCGTAGTCTTCTACGGAAAGGTAGGGCACCGTTTGGTCATAGAGCCCGTCGTACTGATCCAAAAGCTGGGTCTCCTGGGTTTCTCCGGTGATGAAGACCACGCTCAAGGCGGTATAATTGGTCAGGGGGCAGGTCAATTCGGCGGTAAATCCCTGGGTATCATCGGGAAGGCCGGGAACCTCTGTTATCTCGTTGGTATCCGATTGGGTGGCGCGAAAGACGGCGCTCATACCGGGGACATAGGTTTTGGGGGTGGCTTGCAGGGAAAAGGTGACGGTGCCTGCCTGGATATCTGCCTTTTGCAGATTGGTGTCATAACTGGCGGTCAGGTTGTTCTGGCTTTTTAATAGCTCTTCCACCCGGTTGGAAATGCCGCCGATCTGGCCGTTGACATTGCTTTGGATCGTGCCGATGCTGTTTTGCAGGTTGAGATACTGGGTGTTCAGCCGGTTCAGTTTGCCGCTGAGACTGCCCAGGGTCACCAGCGCGGCCAGGCCTACGGCTGCCGCAGCCAGATAGGGCCATTTTTTTCGCTTGGCCGGAGGGGGCGCGGGCTGGGCCGCGATATAGCGATCCACGATCTCCTCCACCATTTTCAGCTGGGCTTCAGTCAGCTCGCCGGTTTCTTCCGGCGCGGTGCTGGGCGCTTCTTCTACCCCCAACAGCCAGCCCACGGAAACGCCGAACAGACGGCTCAGGGCGCTCAGTTTATCAATTTCCGGCAAACTGGCATCGCTTTCCCATTTATAAATTGCCTGGCGGGAAACGCCCACCTGTTCGCCCAGTTCTTCCTGGGACAGGCGGCGCTCTTTCCGCAGGGCGGTGATGCGTTGTCCAATGGTCATGGTGTTCAACCTCCTTTGGCTGCAGTATGGCGCGGCGGCGGAAAAAAGTCCACCACCCGGCCCCTTCCTTTTTGTCAACTGGCGGTTTACATACAAAATATGGGAAACCATCGGCCGGAGAACTACAAAATAAGGATGTTTCCAGTATAGAACAGCGCTGCGCGGAGCGCAACAGGAAAGTGGCAAAATCCTTGCAAAAGAAAAAACCCTGCGATATAATAGGTTTATATTGAGCAAGGAGGACGACGCTATGATGATTTCCACCAAGGGCCGCTACGCCCTGCGGGTGATGGCCGCGCTGGCAGCAGCGCCGGAGGGCGTGCCGGTGCCGTTGAAAGAAGTGGCGCAGGAAGAGCAGATCAGTGAAAAATACCTGGAAGCCATCATCAAAGGAATGGTCAAGGGCGGCCTGGTGGTGGGGGCCCGGGGCAAGGGCGGAGGATACCGCCTGGCGAAGGAGCCCGGGGAGATCACCATTTTAGAGCTGCTGGAGGCGGCGGAAGGTTCGCTGGCGCCGGTGGCTTGCTTGGAAGAAAACCGGGCGCCCTGTGCCCGGGCAGATCAGTGCGCATCCCTGCCCATTTGGCAGGGGCTGGATCGGGTCATCCGGACTTATTTTTCCGGTATTACCCTGGCCCAGTTGGCGCAGCAGATGCGGGAGCGGCCCAAAGGCGCCTGCGGAATTTGATATATGGGGAAGGCGGACGCGGCGGCGTCCGCCTTTTTTTGTGGGCGCAGCGAAGAAATTACACAATAAACCTATTGACACAATAGGTTTATTGTGGTAATATTCCTACAAAGATAATAGGAAATACGGCCGGGCGCTGAGGCGGACGGCAGAAACGATAAAAGGAGTGATGGATCAATGATCTACGCAGATCACGCGGCGACGACCAAAACCAGCGCTGCGGCCAAGGCGGCCATGATCGCCTGCATGGATGAGAGCTGGGGGAATCCCTCCAGTTTGTATACATTGGGACAAGAGGCCAACGAAGTGCTGCAGGACGCCCGTGGGCGGGTGGCCCGCTGCATCGGCGCCGAAGAGCGGGAAATCTATTTCACCTCCGGCGGCAGCGAGGCCGACAATCAGGCGATCCGCAGCGCCGCCTATTGGGGCGCGCGCAAAGGTAAAAAGCACCTGGTGTCCACGGCCATCGAGCACCATGCGGTACTGCATACGCTGGAGCGGCTGAAAGAGGAAGGTTTTGAAGTCACTTTGGTGGGTGTGGACGAGTCCGGCATTGTAAAGGTGGAGGATGTGGCGGCGGCCATCCGGGAGGATACGGCACTGGTCAGCGTTATTTATGCCAATAATGAGATCGGCACTTTGCAGCCCATCGGCGCCATCGGCGCGCTGTGCCGGGAGCGGGGAGTGGTATTCCACACCGACGCTGTACAGGCCGCAGGTCACATTCCCATTGATGTGGCTGCGGAGCAGATCGATCTGCTGAGCCTGTCCGGCCATAAGTTCTGCGGCCCCCGGGGCGTGGGTGCGCTGTATGTGCGCAAGGGAGTGCCCCTGCGTCCCCTGATCGAAGGCGGCGCCCAGGAACGGGGCAAGCGGGCCGGAACGGAAAACCTGCCGGCCATTGTGGGCATGGCGGCGGCGCTGGAAGAGGCTTGTGCCAATATGCCGGAGCAGGCTGCCTATCTCAAGGGCCTGCGGGAACGGCTGATCGAAGGCCTTTCCGAAATTTCGCACAGCGCCCTCAATGGCGACCGGGAGCTGCGCCTGCCGGGCAACGTGAATTTCTGTTTTGAGGGCATCGAGGGCGAATCTTTGCTGTTGCTGCTGGACGACAAGGGGATCTCGGCCTCTTCCGGCAGCGCCTGCACTTCCGGTTCCCTGGACCCCAGCCATGTGCTGCTGGCCATTGGACGGCCCCACGAGGTGGCCCATGGTTCGCTGCGCCTGAGTCTGGGCGAGGAGAACACATTGGAAGAAGTGGAAACGATCATCCGGGAGACAAAGGATGTTGTGGCCTATCTGCGCGGCATCTCCCCGGTCTGGAAAGCTTTGGAAAAAGGAGAGAAAGCATATGTTATACAGTGAAAAGGTCATGGACCATTTCCGCAATCCCCGCAATGTGGGTGAAATTGAAAATGCCGATGGCGTGGGTGAAGTGGGCAACGCCAAGTGCGGCGATATTATGAAGATGTATCTGAAGATCGACGGTGATATCATCAGCGATGTGAAGTTTGAAACCTTTGGCTGCGGCAGTGCCATTGCCACCAGTTCCATGGCCACGGAGATGATCAAGGGAAAGCCCGTGGAAGAAGCGCTGCAGCTGTCCAACCGGGCGGTGGTGGAGGCGCTGGACGGCCTGCCCACCCATAAGATCCATTGCTCTGTGCTGGCAGAGGAAGCGGTGAAAGCTGCTGTGAAAGACTACTACGACAAGAACGGCATTGCGTATGATCCGAAACTGTTCCGGGAAGCTTCCTGCGCCCACTGCGCGGAATAAACTGCAAAAGAGATCCGCCCCGCCGCTGCACGATGGCAGCGGCGGGGCGGATTTTGAGCATCATAACAGCTGATACAGCAGTCCGTCTCCCGGGTGCTGTACCACAACAGCAGCATGCCGTGGCCGCGGCGGGGAAAGCGGGCGTGCAGATCCCATTCGGGATAGGTTTTGATCAATTCGAGCTTCTCCCCGGTGGCATAGGCCAAAAATGAAATATAGCACGCCTTGGTCATGGGGTGGGAAGAGGTGATGAACCATTCATCCTCCACCGGTTCCACCCGCAGTTTTTGGCCTGGTTCTGCTTCGCGGGGCGTTTGTGGGGCCAGGGGGCGGCCGCAGCAGCTGACGGCGGCGCTGCCGGTGGACAGGGTGATGCTGTCGCAGGTGGGGCAGATGTAATATTGAGAACGCTTCATATTTCCTCCTGCTGTGTCGTTTTCTTCCCGGTGGCCGCGCAGCAATTCGTTCACGCCGATTTCCAGAATGCGGCTCAGGGCCTCCAGGGAGGAGACGTCGGCAAATCCGGCGCCGGTTTCCCATTTGGACACGGCGCGGGCGCTGACATGGAGCTGTTCCGCCATAGCTTGCTGGGTCATGCCTTTTTCCAGGCGCAGGGTGCGGATCAGCGCACCGGTTTTCTTGTGATCCATAGATTCATCTCCTTGGACTTTGATGATAACAAAAAAGGGAGGCGGCTGCAAGGAACGAAGCGTGGAGTTCTGGTGTGCTGCAAAAAAATCCCTCTGCCGGATGGGGCAGAGGGATTTTTGCGGTTATACCTGGGTCGGGGGATCGGAAGGTTCCGGTTTGCCGCCGGGGGTTTCGGATGCTGTTTCTGCGGGGGAGGCCTGCTGGGCCTCGCCGTCGGAAGCGAGGGGCTCCGGCGCCGCGTCGCTGCTTTCGGGGGCATCCGGCGCGGGTTCCGGGCTGCCGCCCTCTGCAATGGCGGGATTTTCGTTGTTGATAATGGCCATCATGTCGGCGCCGGTAATGGTTTCCTTGATCAGCAGGTAGCCTGCGATCTCGTCCAGCAGCGCGCGGTTATCCAGCAGGATCTGCACGGCCTCGTCAAAGCAGCGGTTCAGCACATCGCGGATCTCGCTGTCCACTTGGGCGGCGGTATCCTGGGCGCAGGTCATGCCCATCTGGCCGTCCAGATACTGGTTCTGGATGGTGGCCAGGCCCATCACGCCGAACTTGTCGCTCATGCCGTACATGGTGATCATCTTGCGGGCCAGATCGGTGGCGCGCTCGATGTCGTTGGAAGCGCCGGTGGTCATGGTGTTGAAGGCCACCTTTTCTGCGGCGCGGCCGCCCAGCAGGGTGCGGATCTCGGCATAGATCTCATCGCGATCCATGAGGAAACGCTCTTCTTCGGGGGTTTGCATGGTATAGCCCAGAGCGCCCTGGGTATGGGGCACGATGGTGATCTTCTGCACCGGCTCGGTGCCCTTTTGCTTGGCCGCCACCAAGGCGTGGCCCACTTCGTGATAGGCGATCAGGCGCTTTTCCTTTTCAGTCAGCACAGTGCCCTTCTTTTCGGTGCCGGCGATGACGGTTTCAAAGGAAACCAGCAGGTCGTTTTGATTGACGGCCCGGCGGCCCAGACGCACGGCGCGCAGGGCGGCTTCGTTGACCAGGTTGGCCAGATCTGCGCCGACGCAGCCTGCGGTGGCCTGGGCGATCTTGTTCAGATCCACGTCTTCGCTCAGGCGGATATTGCGGGTGTGCACCTGGAGGGTGGCCAGGCGGCCTGCCAGGTTGGGGCGATCCACGGTGATGCGCCGGTCAAAACGGCCGGGGCGGAGCAGGGCTTTATCCAACACCTCGGGGCGGTTGGTGGCGCCGAGGACGATGATGCCCTTGCTGGGATCAAAGCCGTCCAGCTCGGAAAGCAGCTGGTTCAGCGTTTGTTCGCGCTCATCGTTTCCGCCGAATTTGGCCGCGTCGCGGCTCTTGCCGATGGTGTCGATCTCGTCGATGAAAATGATGCAGGGGGCAACTTTGGCAGCTTCTTTGAACAGATCGCGCACGCGGGATGCGCCCACGCCCACGAACATTTCCACAAAGTCGGAACCGGAGATGGAGAAGAAGGGCACCCTGGCCTCGCCGGCCACAGCCTTGGCCAGCAGGGTTTTACCGGTACCGGGAGAACCCACCAGCAGCGCGCCCTTGGGCAGCTTTGCGCCGATGGCGGTATATTTTCCGGGATTGTGGAGGAAGTCGATGATTTCTTCCAGCGATTCCTTGGCTTCATCCTGGCCGGCCACATCGGCAAATGTGATGCCGGTGGTTTTTTCCATGTAAACTTTGGCGTTGGACTTGCCCACGTTCATCATGCCGCCCATGCCGCCCTTTCCACCGAT
Organism: uncultured Clostridia bacterium; assembly: GCA_937915065.1. Classification (GTDB taxonomy): domain Bacteria; phylum Bacillota; class Clostridia; order Oscillospirales; family Oscillospiraceae; genus Pseudoscillospira. The sequence goes on along the minus strand of CALDMR010000046.1, from coordinate 7,307 downwards.
GCCGCGGAACATAAAGAAGGTGAGCAGGATGATAAGGATGAAGGGCAGGAAGGACAGCAGCCCCGTCAGCAGCGGGGACATTTTGGCCACATAGGGTTTGGTGTATTCCACCTGGTACTCATCCAGCAGGGGGAGCAGGCGGCTGTCGGAAATGATGCTGGTATACAGCGTCAGCTGGCCGGTGACTTCATTGCCCTTTTCGTCGGTGTAAATAAAGCCGTCCACGGGGGTGATGTTGATCACGTCGCTGGTGAAACTGACCGATGCAACCTCGCCGTTTTGGATCATATCGACCATTTCGCTGTATCCGATCTCCGCCTTGGTTGTGCGCTGATTACCGTTGGCCCGGGTGGAAAAGGAGGCCATATAATTGATGATGACCGTTAAAAACAGGGCCCAGGCGATCAGGGTGATCAATCCGGTCCAGTTGCTGTTTTTTTTGTTTTTATTGTTTTTGTTGTTGGATGGCATAGGACGTCTCCTTCGGTGTGATAGAAACGGCAAACAGGCGCGTGCCGCTGAAAAACTCAGTATAAAAGTACACTATATCTTAACACAATTTGCCCTGCGGTACAAGGTGAAGTCGGTTATGAGTTGTAAAATTTCTGTAAATAGTCTTTTTTCATCGGGGGGTTTATGGTATACTCCAATCTGAAGTATCAGCGCAAAATTTGCCGCCCGGCCGGGCGGCAGGCAGGAGAGCATTATATGGAGCAGGAAAAGAAACAAAGAACATACGGCGGGCGGAACAAAAATCCCCGCCGCGGAACCCGGCCCGCGCCCCGGGAGGCGCGCCGTCCGGCATATGAGACGGATCCGTCTGCGGAGGAAGCTGCTGCGGACGGCCTGATCGAGGGCCGCAACGCCGTGACCGAGGCCCTGCGGGCCGGAACGGCAATCGATAAGATCTATGTGGCCCGGGGCGATACAGACCGCACCCTGTCTCAGATCGTGGCCCTGGCCAAGGGGGCGGGCATTGTGGTGGCCGATGCGGATCACCGCAAGCTGGACGCCATGAGCCGCACCCATGCCCACCAGGGCGTGATCGCCGTGGCGGCGGTGCGGGCTTATGCATCGGTGGAGGATATTTTCGCGGCGGCGGCGGAGAAGGGGGAAAAGCCCCTGATCGTTGTGTGCGACGAATTGTCTGATCCCCATAACCTGGGCGCGGTGATCCGCACGGCGGAGTGCGCCGGCGCCCACGGCGTGATTATTCCCAAGCGGCGCAGCGCGGGGCTGACGGCGGTGGTGGCCAAAACCAGCGCCGGTGCGGTTTCCTATCTGCCTGTGGCCCGGGTTTCCAATATTCCTGCCCTGCTGAAGGATCTGCAGAAGCAGGGAGTTTGGGTGTTTGGCACGGCGGCGGACGGCAATACAGCCCTGTATGACGCGGATCTCAAGGGCCCTGCGGCCATTGTGATCGGCAGCGAGGGCGACGGGATGAGCCGCCTGGTGGCGGAGGGATGCGATTTTCTGGTCAGCATTCCCATGAAGGGCCGCATTTCTTCGCTGAACGCTTCGGCGGCGGCGGCCATTTTGCTGTACGAGGCTGTGCGCCAGCGCATGAATTAAGAGGATAGAACAAAAAAGGACAGCCTTTCCATGGAGAACAATGAGTTTGAAAAGTATATAAAGAAAGACGACGCATTCGATACCCAGAAACTGTTGGAGGGCGTGGATCTGTCGGATGTGGAGGCGGACATCGATCTGGAAGAGATCCTGGCGGAATACGGGCGGCACAGCAGTCCGCCGGTGCCGGAAAGCGACGAGGTCTGGATCAATGAAGGCTATGTGCCCAAGCCTGTGCATGCATCGGAGCACGGGAAGGCTGGAACCGAAACGCTGCCGCCGGAAGAAGGGCCGGAGCCGCCGCAGCAGCCGGAACGGGTGCCGTCGGCGGAATGGGATCCGGAGCCCCAGGCGCTGTACGAGCCGGCCGGTCCCCGGGAAAAAGCTGCGGAACCGCAGCAGGCCGCAGTCCCGCTGGAGGATGTGATGGCCCAGGTGGTGGATGCGGTGCTGGAGGAAGAAGAGGCCAGGCGGCAGGTGGCCCAGCCGGTTCGGCGGCGGGGCCTCTTTTCCCGGAAGATGCGCCGGTTTGAAGAGGATACGGAGCCGCTGTATGTACCTGAGGAAGAAGACGAGCCGGAGGAACGGACGCCCTATGTGGAGGAAGAAGAGATCGATGAGGACGATCTGCTGCCGGAGCGCAGCAGCGGCGAAGCCACGGCGGAATACCACCGGCGGTATAAAAAGCTGCGCAAGCGCTCCATGCCGGCCCTGCTGCTGGCGCTGGCAGCCTGCGGTTATGCTGTGGTGGAATACAGCGGTGCCGCTGCGGAGTATTTAATGCCGCCCTATGGGCTGATGGTCAGTTTGGGCTTGTTGGGAGCGGAGATTCTGGTCTGTTTCCCGGTGCTGATCCGGGCGGTGACGGAATTGTTCCACCGCCACTTCACGCCGGAACTGCTGATCTCCCTGTTTGCGGTGGTTTCCGCGGTCGACGGGGCGATGGCCTGGATCGGCGAAGGGCGGGGAACACAGCTGCCTTTCTGCGCGGTGGCGGCAGTGGCCCTGTATTTTACCATGCGGGGCGAGATGCTGCGCCTGCGGGGCCTGCGGGATTCCTGCCACATGGATACCTATGATAAGAACCCCTATGTGGTCACCGATGTGGCCGGCGGCTTCCGCAAGCAGTCCTGTTCTGACGAGGGATTTATCCGCATGACGGATCGGGCCAGCGAGCAGGCGGACTGGTATTATCTGCTGATTCCGGTGATTGCAACAGCAACGGTCGTTTTTGCGGCCCTGGCGGCGGTGAATCGCTTTGACCTGCCGAACTTCTGGTGGTATTGGTCTGCGATCCTGGGCGCGGCGTCCTCCTTTGCCTTCACGGCGGCTTTTGGCACGCCTTTGGGGCGCTTGGCCCGCCGGCTGCAGCGGGATGGCTGCGCCGTGGCCGGATACAGCGGTGCGGAAATGATGAGCCACAAGGGGAGCATGGTGCTGACAGACAGCGACCTGTTTCCGCCGGGCACCGTTTTTATGAACGGTATGAAGGTATATGCCCATGACGCCATCCAGGCGGTGTCCTATGCTGCCAGCATGGTGAGCGCTTCCGGCGCCGGCCTGCGCCAGGTGTTCGACGACCTGTGCCGCAGCCAGGGCGGCCGCCGGTACAGCGTGGAAGATTTTAGCTTTTATGAAGAGGGCGGCGTGGCCGGTACGATCCGGGGAGAAAGCGTTCTGCTGGGCCGGGCGGACTTTATGGCCCAGATGGGCGTGCGCCTGCCCCGGGAGATCAAGCTGAAAACCGGTGTGTTCCTGGCGGTGGATAAGGAGCTGGTGGCAGTGTTTGCCATCAAATACATGGCCTCGGACAATGTGGATGCGGCGCTGCAGGCCATCCTGCACAACGGAATTCGCCCGGTGTTTGCCGTGCGCGACTTCAATATCACCCCGGCGCTGCTCAAGCGCAAGTTTAAGATCAACACGAAAAAGCGCTGCCTGTATCCGGAGCTGTCTCAGCGCCTGGCCCTGTCGGAAGAGGAACAGGAGAGCAATGGCCGGGCCGGCGCCCTGCTGTTCCGCGAGGGGCTAATGCCCTATGCCGAAACGGTGATCGGTGGTAAGCGGATGCACGGAGCAGTGCGCAAAAGCTGCGCCTGGGCCCTGGTGGGCAGCATCTGCGGAACGCTGCTGGCCTTCTATCTCACCTTTGTGGGCGGGTTTCAGGTGCTCACCCCCGCGGCTCTGCTGGCGTTTCAGCTGCTTTGGGCGGTGCCGTCCGTTCTGATCAACGGCTGGGTGACCCAGTATTAAGGGGCAAAATCACGAATAGAAATCCCCGGGAAAGCAGTGGCTTTTCCGGGGATTTTTTTGGATTTTATCATTTTTGCTTTGACTTGTGCGGAAAGCCGGTAAAAAAGATTGGCACTTTGACGATGGTTCCGGTGCGATGGATTGAAAAAATTTGGTGCTTTTTGACAGATTTTTCTTGTGTATTTCCGCTGAGCATTATATAATTAGCATAATTGGTGCAGACCAAAGTTCACAGTATAAGGAGAGAACACAATGAGCTACACTGCAAAAGATATCCGTAATGTCTGTCTGCTGGGACACAGCGGCACCGGTAAAACCTCCCTGGTGGAGAGCATGCTGTATATGACCGGAAGTATTGACCGCCTTGGTAAAGTGACAGAGGGCAACACCGTTTGCGATAACGACGCCGAGGAGATCAAGAGACAGATTTCGATCTCTCTGTCTGTGGCGCCGGTGCAGTTTAAGGGCTGCAAGATCAATGTTCTGGACACGCCGGGTTATTTCGACTTTTCCGGTGAAGTGATGGAGGGCCTGCGTGTGGCCGATGCCGGCATCATTGTCGGCAGCGCTAAGGGCGGCCTGTCCGTGGGTACGGAAAAAGCATGGAAATACCTGCAGGAGCGCAACATGCCCCGCGCGATCTACATGGCAAAGATCGACGAGGACGGCAGCGACTTCAACGGCGCATGGCAGACCTTGCGCGAGAAGTTTGGCCGCAGCGTGTGCCCCGTGATGATGCCGCTGTGGGATGAAGAGAAGCATGTGGAAACGATCCTCGATATCGTCTACCGCCGCGCCTATCAGCTGGAGGGCAAGCGCCGCAAGGAAGTGCCCGTTCCCGAAAACAAGCTGGAAGTGCTGGACGAACTGTATGAACAGCTGTGCGAATCCGTGGCCGAGACCAGCGAGGAATTCATGGAGAAATATTTCGGCGGCGAGCCTTTCACCCAGGAAGAGATCATCCAGGGCCTGCACAACGGCGTTAAGGATCTGACGCTGTGCCCCGTGGTCTGCGGTTCGGCATACACCGGCCTGGGCACGCTGACGCTGCTGGACTGCATCATCAAGCTGTTCCCCAATCCCGTTGAGATCCCCAACCGCAAGGGTACCGATATGCAGGGCAACAAGGTTGAGATCGACATCACCGAAGACGGTGCGCCCTATGCTTTCGTGTTCAAGACGTCTTCTGACCAGTACGGCAAGTATTCCTATTTCAAAGTGGTATCCGGCAAGCTGACGCCTGAGATGTCCGTTATCAACGCCCGCACCGGCAACATTGCCAAGCTGGGCCACCTGTACACCATGTGCGGCAAGAAGGCTGTTGAAGTGAAGGAAGTCTGCTGCGGCGATATTGCGGCTGTTTCCAAGATGACCGAAACCCGCACCAACGACAGCCTGTGCGATCCCAAGCATCCTGTCAATCTGACGGCGATCCCCTTCCCGGTGGCCAACTACTCCATGGCCATTGCGCCCAAGACCAAGGGGCAGGAGGACAAGGTGGCCAACGGCCTGGTCCGTCTGGCGGAAGAGGATATGACCTTCCACTGCATCAACAACGCCGAGACCCACCAGATGGTGCTCACCGGTACCGGCGATATCCAGCTGTCCGTTCTGTGTGCCAAGCTGAAAGACCGCTTCGGCGTGGATGTGACCCTGGCGCCCGCCCGTGTGCCCTACCGCGAGAAGATCCGCAAAAAGGTCAAGGTGGAAGGCAAGCACAAGAAGCAGTCCGGCGGCCATGGCCAGTACGGTCACGTCTGGATCGAGTTCGAGCCCTGTGACAGCGAGGAGCTGGTATTTGAAGAGAACGTGTTCGGCGGCTCTGTGCCGAAGAACTTCTTCCCCGCCGTGGAAAAGGGCCTGCGCGAGAGTGTACAGCGCGGCGTGCTGGCGGGCTATCCCGTGGTTTACCTGAAAGCCACGCTGGTGGACGGTTCCTATCACCCCGTGGACTCCTCTGAAATGGCCTTCAAAACGGCTGCGTCCCTGGCCTATAAGGCGGGTCTGGCCCAGGCCAACCCCGTGCTGCTGGAGCCCATCGGCGAGCTGCACGTTATGGTGCCTGACTCCTATACCGGCGATGTGATGGGTGATCTGAACAAGCGCCGCGGCCGCGTTATGGGTATGAATCCCATGGAAGATGGCGAACAGGAGATCATTGCCGAGGTTCCCATGGGCGAAATGGGCACCTATGCCATCGATCTGCGGTCTATGACCCAGGGCAGAGGCGTGTTTACTTATGCGTTCCTGCGCTATGAGGATGCGCCCCCTGCCGTGCAGGAAAAGGCCATTGCCGAAGCCAAGCAGATGCAGGGCGACGAGCAGTAAATTCCTTATTTTATATGATTTGCAAAATGCCCGGATGCGTCCGGGCATTTTGTTTTTTTTCTGCCATGCAAAAAATGAAAAAAGGGGTTGACAACGGCGCGGTTTCATGTATAATAACAATAACGATAATCGTTATTGATTATTGGAGACGCAAGAAAGGAGCAGCACCCATGGCAACCATGCGCCGGCACAGCAAAAAGCGCGATGCCATTCTCGCGTGTATCCGCGACAGTAAAGCGCATCCATCGGCGGAATGGATCTATACGCAGCTCAAGCCCGAGCACCCGGATCTCAGTTTGGGAACGGTCTACCGCAATCTGGCCCTGTTCCGCGAAAGCGGCGAGGTGGTCAGCGTGGCCACTGTGCACGGCGTGGAGCGGCTGGACGCCGACACCGATCCCCATGCACACTTCATCTGCGACAGCTGCGACGCGGTGGTGGATGTGGATGTTCCCATGGAGGATCTGCATGTTGAGCTGCAGCGGCAATATGGATGCGAGGTGCAGCGCAGCAGCATGATCTTTCACGGATTGTGCAGCAGCTGCAAAGAAAAAAATATTTGAATATCTGGTAATTTGCAGATAATTCTGATATGATAATAAAAGCAATACAATCAAGATAAAATCTGATGAATTTCAATTTTTTGAGGAGGAACATATTATGAAAAAATGGGTTTGCAAAGTTTGTGGTTACATCTATGAGGGCGAGGCCGCTCCCGCTGAGTGCCCTGTCTGCCATGCCAAGAGCGCAATGTTTGAAGAAGTTGTCGGCGAGTTGAAGCTGGCTGCCGAGCATGAATACGGCGTTTACGCCAAGACCGTTAAGAACAACGACAGCATCAGCGAGGAAGACAAGAAGTACATCTTCGATCAGCTGGTCGCAAACTTCAACGGCGAGTGCGCTGAGGTTGGTATGTATCTGTGCATGGCCCGCATCGCTCACCGCGAGGGCTATCCCGAAATCGGCCTGTACTGGGAGAAGGCTGCTTACGAAGAGGCAGAGCACGCTTCCAAGTTTGCCGAGCTGCTGGGCGAGGATCTGGAGCCCAACATGAAGGCCACCACCAAGGACAACCTGGCATGGCGCGTGGATTGCGAGTTCGGCGCCACCGCTGGCAAGACCGAGCTGGCTGCTTGCGCTAAGAAGAACGGCCTGGA
>CALDMR010000045.1 GCA_937915065.1 uncultured Clostridia bacterium | reverse complement strand
GGCCCTGCCTGCGGATCTCCGAGCCGTTATGAAGTCCGTGACCAAGTACAGCGACAACCCCGGCGGCGGGCCCGATAATGCAGGCTATGTGACGGCCACCACCGACTATCTTTTCCTGCTGGCAGAGTTTGAATACCACGGTAGCCGATCCTACGCCAACAGCGCGGAGCAGAACTACCAAAAGCAATATGACTATTACAAGGCGGGCAACAGCAAGGTACATTACAGGCACGACAGCACAGGAACGGCGGTCAATGCGTGGACCCGTTCCGCCAATTCCGGCGACAGCTACATTTTCTGCCTTGTCGACACGGACGGCACGCCCAACAGCTACGACGCGGACTATTCAAGGGCGCTGGCCCCCGGCTTTGCCGCCTAATCGCCGCAGCATATCCGGCCCCAATCCCGTCCCGCGGAAGCGGGCGGGATGACCGGAGCGCAGAAAACAAGAGAGGAGGACACCGCCGTGTCCGTTTTGAAAGAGAAGCGCACCACCAGCAAGGCGGAATATGTGAACACCGCAAACCAGATCTATGTGAAAACCGTGGATTTTCTTTCGCGGCTGTCCGCCCGGTATTCCCGGCTGATCGCGGCGGACACCGCCCGCCTGGCCGGTCAGGTCATGGACCACGCCGAGCAGGCAAACAAAATCTTTCCATCCGACGCGCAGAGAAAGGAGCTGCGAAAAGCGCACCACCTGGAGGCCCTGGCCGCCCTGTCTGCCCTGGATGTGCGCCTAACCCACTGTTATGAAATCCTGTACTGCAACCCGCAGGGCGCTTTTACAGACAGCAAGGGAAAGAGCGTACCGCCCAAGGAGGCCGCGGAGCGGCTGGACCGCATGGCTCAAGAGCTGGGAGAGCTGATCGACCAGGAGGAAACCCTGCTGCGGAACATCATGGAGAGCGACAAGAAACGGAAATAGGTCATAACTGGGTGTATTTCTGAACAAGTGCCGTGCGGCAGGGCGACACTCCGGCGGCGGTCAATGCGTGGACCCGTTCCGCCAATTCCGGCAACAGCAACAATTTCTGCCTTGTCAACACGGACGGCACGCCCAACAACAACAACGCGGACAATTCAAGGGCGCTGGCCCCCGGATTTTATAGAATGGGTTGAAAGCGGGCGCCAGGCGCGTCCAGAACCCGTATAAAAGGAGAAATACTTCCCTGGGTGTAAATCCCTAAAACTGCCCACTGACGGCCTTACACGGACGCTGCTTGCATGGCGGGGTATTGCGCTATCCCCGTTTCATGTGTCGGGCCAAAGTAGTTTAGACGCGCACCAACAAGACAACTATGCGGAGGGCGAATAAAAATATTATGACCAGCGAGGAGCGCCGGGAGGCGCGATACCGACGCCGCCAAGCGCGGCGGAGAAGAAACAGACAGGCCCGCAGCGACAGCCTGGGCGGACTGGCGGGCGTTTTCAGCTATCGAAACATGTTCAAGTACGGGAAAAAGTGCTGCAACGGCGTGCGCTGGAAAGGGTCCACCCATAACTTTGAGCTGCACCTGTTTTCCGGCACGGCCAAGCGCCGGCGCAAAATCCTGGATGGAACATGGAGGTCGGGAAAAACAATCCGTTTTCCCCTGCGGGAGCGGGGAAAGTTTCGGATCATCGACGCCCCGCACATCACGGACCGCCAGATCCACAAGGTTTTCACCAGGGAGGTGCTGGCGCCGCTCTACTGCCCCAGCATGATCTACGACAACGGGGCCAGCCAAAAGGGAAAGGGCCTGCACTTCCATTACCAGAGGTTAAAGGAACAGCTGCGCTGGCATTACCGGCGGCACGGGAGGCAGGGCGCCATAAAGCTGGCGGATTTTCACCACTTTTTCCCGGACGCGCCCCACGCGCTGCTGTACGAACGGCACCGGCGCCTGATCCTGGACCCGGATCTGCGGGCGCTGGCGGATCTGATGGTGGCCACGGTGCCGGGAGAGGTGGGCATGTACCTGGGCGTGGAGCCAAGCCAGCAGGAAATGGTGGCCCTGCCCTCCTATCTGGACAACTGGATGAAATGCCAGCTGTCCCTCCACGGCATGGGACACTATATGGACGATTACAACGCAATCCTGGAGAGCGCGGAGCAGGCGGAGGAGGTCCTGGAGGCCATGATCCGCAGGGCGGAGGAAAAGGGGCTGACGATCAACCGGAATAAATGCCATGTGATCAGCCTGGACAAGCCTTTCCGTTTCTGCAAAGCCAAGTTTCAAATTTTGCCCAGCGGGCGGATCATCACACACGGGTGCAGGGACGGCATGAAGCGGGCGCGGCGGAAAATGCGATATTTCCGCCAACAGGGGGACGCCGGGGAAAAGACCGTGGCGCAGGTGGCGGAGTGGCTGAAAGGCCCAATCGCCTACTATGAACAATTCAACGACCATGGGCGGGTGCTGAAACTGCGCCGCCTGTATTATGCCCTGTTCATCAAGGACAGGAAAACCGAGGAGGAAATAGCATGTATCGGATTGTAAAAGACGGGGCTGAGCTGGCGCTGATCGAGGCCCCCAATTATGTGCGGCGGGCCGGAAACGGGTGCTTTGTGCTGTGCCAGGAGGCGGAGGCCGCGGGGATTGCCTATAACGGGACCGTGTACCACCTGCTGGGCCGGGAGGACCTGGAGGGCGCGGAGAGCGTGATCCTGGAGGCGGCGGACGCAGGCGCGGAGATCCAGACCACCAGGGAAAGCGCGGCCCAAAACGCCAAACTGTCCGGCCAACTGTCCGCTGCGGCCCGCCTGTATGTCCAGGCGGCCACGGATGTGCCGGACGAAACGGCGCTGGAAATGCCGGATCTGTTCAAGACCTGGGAGTAGGCCCTGGACGCCGGCACGACCCTGACGGAAAATTCTATTATCAACGACGGGGGCACCCTGTACCGTGTTGTGGCGCCGGGTGGTGTACTTCCCCAGGCGCACCAGCCGACCCACGGGGAGGGTATGCTGGCGGTGTATCGGCCCATTGATACCACCCACGCGGGCACCCTGGAGGACCCGATCCCGTGGGTGTACGGGATGGACTGCACCAGCGGCCTGTATTACTCCTATAACGCCGCTGTGTATCTCTGCAAGGCGGATATGAAGCCGTGCGTATGGGCACCGGGAACCGCCGGCCTGTGGCAATGGGAGGCCGTGGCCGCTGGAGAAACGGAGGCGTAACCAATGGGCCGGAGGTACATTGTTAAGCAGCGGGCCAGGATCGACACCATCACCGGCCCGGTCAATCTTCCATACGGCACCACGGTGGAGGCCGTGGAGGATTACCTGATCCACCAGGGGCGCCGGCTGTGTGCAGTAACCAGCCGATTGGCCCACCAGTATTTTGCGCGGGATGATGACGGCCAGGGACGGGAGCGGGGCGCCCTGACGCTGGCCATCACCAAGCGGCTGGAGAAGCGGGACAAGGACCATCAAGCCCGCTGGGATCGCGTGTGGGAGGATCCCGTGTGCCAGAAGTACCGACACCCGGAGCATGAGGATCACTTTATATGGGGCCACGCATTTTTTGAGGCCCCGGTGGAGGATCTGCGGCATATTGCCGCCCTGATCGGCGCGAGGGGGTGACGGCCATGGACAACACCAAACTGGCGGCGGATCTGTGCGCCATCATCGACAGAATGAATGTGATCATACAGGCCCAGGCCATGGAGCTGGCACAGCTCCACGCGCTCCACCATGAGGAGGAGATCGCGGCAGTCCGCCGGGACTATGCCCAGGCCATCGGGGAGGTGATCCCATGACGGCGGCGGAGGTGCTGACCGGCGGCGGGATCGTCCTGGTGGCCATGACGCTGATCCAGATTTCCCCCATTAAGCTGGATCCATGGTCCGCTATTGCGCGGGCCGTGGGGCGGGCCATCAACAAGGATGTGATCGACAAGCTGGACGAAACCCGCGAGATCCTGGACGCACACATAAAAATGGATGGAGCCAGGACGGCAGACGCGCACCGGGCCAGGATCTTGCAATTCAACAATGAGCTGCTGCGGGACATTCCGCACACACAAGAGGAATTTGTGGAGATCCTGGCGGAAATCGACCAGTACGAAAAATACTGCAAAGCAAACCCGAATTACCAGAACAACCGGACCACCCATGCGGTGGCGAATATCAGCCGGGTATATGATGACCGACTGGTCAAGCACGATTTTTTGAGGGAGGACGAACCATGAAAACCATGTTGCTGGCCATTGCCTCCATGACACTGGGGACCGTGCTGGGTTTCCTGGTGTGCAGAGCTACGGCGCGGCGCCTACGCCGAACCACGCACGGCCAGAGAACGGCGCAAAAGGCAAGGGACGCCCCCAAGAAAATGGGCGTCATGGACAAGGTGCTGGTGCTGGAGGGCGTGATCCTGGTGGCCTATACCGTGGCCGCCCTGGCTGTGTTCTGGCACACCGGCGGGGAGCCGTCCACCCTGACCGCCTGTGTGTTCGGCGTGTGCGGCCTGGAAAACGGCGTCATGGGATGGATTAAGACCAACAAGGACAAGGCGGCGGAGGCCGCCAGAACGAGCGGGAGCGGCCACAAAGCCACCCCGGAGGAACCGCCCACGGACCGGCCAGAGCCGCCGGATGTGGGCATTTAAGGAGGCTTTACCAATGACAGAAAACCAACTGCGGCAAAAAGTAGCCGACATTATCAACGCATGGGTGGGCACTACCAAGGGAAGCGCCAAGCACCGGGAGATCCTGGAGATCTACAACGGGCACAAGCCCCTGGCCCGCGGCTACAAAATGCAGGTGAAAGACGCCTATTGCGCGGCCACGGTGAGCGCGGCATACATAAAGGCCGGGATCGCGGAGTACACCGGGACCGAGTGCGGCGTGGAGAAGTTCGTGCAGATCGCAAAGAACAAAGGCATTTGGGTGGAGAATGACGCCCACTTTTGCCATGTGGGCGGTGCCTGCGTGTATGACTGGGACGATACCGGGAAAGGCGACTGCACCGGGGCCGGGGATCATATCGGCATTGTGACCCAGGTAAACAGCGCGGCGGGCACCTTTGTGGTGACCGAGGGCAACATGAGCGGCGGCAAGGTGG
>CALDMR010000044.1 GCA_937915065.1 uncultured Clostridia bacterium | reverse complement strand
CTGGGCCGTCGGATAGCTCACCTCATTGGGCGCCGGAATGATCTCATCATACACCGTGCGATCCAAGGTATCCGGCACAAAATTCGCGCCGATGCCCTGGATCTCATGGGGCCCCGCATGGCCCTCTGTCAGCAAAGGCGATGCCGCCGGTTCCACGCCGATGACCTGCACTGCCGCCTTCTGCTCCTTTAAGTAGCGGCCCACGCCGGACAGCGTGCCGCCGGTACCGATACCGGCCACAAAAATATCCACTTGCCCCTCCGTGTCCCGCCAGATTTCCGGCCCGGTGGTGCGGTAGTGGGCTCCGGGATTGGCCGGGTTCACAAACTGCCCCAGCACCAGCGCTCCGGGAATTTCCTGTTCCAGCTCCCGGGCACGATCTACCGCCCCCTGCATTCCCAGGGCGCCGGGCGTCAGCACGATTTGCGCGCCATAGGCCGCCAGGAGCTTCCTGCGCTCAATGCTCATGGTCTCCGGCATGGTAAAAATCGTGCGATATCCCTTGGCCGCCGCCACGGCGGCAATGCCAATGCCGGTATTGCCGGAAGTGGGTTCAATGATGGTCGCTCCGGGCTGCAGCCGCCCCGTTTCCTCCGCATCCAGGATCATGTTCAGGCCCACCCGGTCTTTGGCGCTGCCGGCAGGGTTGAACAGCTCCAGCTTCGCCAGAATCCGGGCTTTCGCGCCCTGGGCTTTTCCGTATTGGCACAGCTCCATCAGCGGCGTACCGCCAACCAGTTCTGTCAGATTTCGATACAGCATATGCTCCCGTCTCCTTTTCTCACTGCTCCAGCTTCTTCTTGGTTCGCTTTTTATGCACCAGCACGATGATTGCCACCGCGGCCAGCGCCAGGGCAGTCACGCCCACTGCAATCCCAATGGCCACAGGCAGATTGCCGTTGGCCTTCCAATGCAGGCCCGCCGCCAGGATGCCGATTCCATTGCCGCCGCACAGCACGGCTACGATGGCCATCACATAAGCGATGCGCGCTTTCGGCAATTCCCATTCCGGCGCATCCTCCGGCTCCATCAGATCCATCTGTTCCAGATCTGCTTCCGTTTCCGTTTCCTCCATCTGAATAGGTTCTTTCTGTTCGTCCATGGTTTTTTACCTTATTTCCTTTCCGGCGCTTTCTTCCCATGCCAGCGCCCCCAGACGCAGGCAGCCCAGAATTCCCTGATCGCCCTCCAGGGATTCGGGCACAATATACTCCTCCAAATGGCGCAGCTCTTCTGCCGCCAGATAGTGATTCATCAGGCGGGCTGTCTCCCGGCGGATCAGCGGAAACAGCTGCCGCTGCTTCATCACGCCGCCGCCCAGAATGATCTTTTCCGGCGAAAGCACGCAGATGTAGTCTACCAATGCCTGGGCAATATAATAGGCTTCCTGTTCCCAAACCTTCGGCTCTTCCGCCAGATCCTTGGCGCTTTTTCCCCAGCGTTCCTCGATGGCCGGCCCACAGGCCAGCCCCTCCAGGCAGTTGGGATGATAGGGGCAGCGGCAATGCCAGGTATCCTCCGGATGAATCGTCAGCAGCACATGGCCGCCCTCCGGATGCAGGATGCCATGATGCAGAGCGCCATTGATGTAAACCCCCAGGCCGATGCCCGTGCCCACGGTGAGATACAGCACCGTTTGCAGTCCTTTGGCCTGTCCATAGGTCACTTCGCCCAGCACAGATGCATTGACATCCGTATCAAACCCCACCGGCACCCCCAGGCCCCGCCGGAAAGCGCCGGCCATATCGCACCAGGCCCATCCCGGTTTTGGCGTGGTGGTGATATAGCCATAGGTTTCGGATGTCCGCCGCAAATCAATGGGGCCAAAGCATCCAATGCCCAGGGCCTCGACCTTCTGCTTCCGGAACCATTCGAGCATTGTGCCGATGGTCTCCTCCGGCCCGGCCGTCGGAAATTGCGTGCGCGCATACACCGCCCCCGTTTCATCGCCGACAGCGCAAACCATCTTTGTTCCGCCGGCTTCCAGTGCCCCGATCCGCATGGCGGGACGCCTCCTTTCCTATCTCCCAAAAAGCAGTCTGTTCCGGATGCCCTCAAAGGGCACAGAAACGCATTTTATTAAAGTCGGATGTGTCCTCTTCCCAGACCAGCAGCAGCGCACCCTTCCGCACCGCAATTTCCGCGCCCTCGCCCACAAAGGCATTGCTGACACCCAGCGCATAATCCGGCGAAAGGCGGGCATCCTCCACATTATACTTCAAATGGCGGATCGTTACGCCCTCAGCATCGCCGCCCTGGGCAAATACCGACAGCATACCGGCACAGGAGGGCGCAAAGGAAATACCCTCGTCCCGGATCATGGTCACAATGCTGTCCCCGCCCACCAAAACGCCGTGGCAGCCCCGCTCGCACAAAAAGCGCAGCACTTGCAGGTTCGCCACCGTATGGGACAGGCGGCCGCCCAGGCTGCCATACAGCAAAAAAGTTTGATACCCCTGCTCCAGGCCATATTTTACCGCCAACAGCATATCAGTATCGTCCTTTTCCGACGGATAAACCGTCACATTGTCGCCCTCGGGCTGATAATTGAGGGAGTCAAAATCGCCCAGGATATGCTGCGGCAAAATCCGCAGCTGCTTCAGGTGATCCAGGCCGCCGTCGGCCGCCACCACCAGGTCGTCCTGCCGCGGCACAAGCAGCCGGGACGTAAACTCTCCAGCGCCGCAAACCCAGCAGCGTCTCCGATTCATGCATCATCGCCATCCTTTCTTTCCGCATCAGCCGGTATTTCTTTTTTGTATATTATAATGCAAATTTCTCCGCTTGCAAAGATGGAAAAAAGCGTCTTTTTTGCCAGAGGCAGCATAGTCAAAACTTGCTTTTGTATTTTGTCCGCCGCCGGCAGATACTATGGGCTGAAGCGCTTCAGTTGTATTCAGCGAGAGGAGAGGAATTGAAATGAAAGCGACAACAACCATAACTGCCGCTGCCTTGGCCGGTTTGATGGCCCTGTCCATGACCGCCTGCGGCGCGGCCCCCAGCAGCACGCCGGTTCCCGGCGAGCACAACCGCTATCACGCGGCCCAGCACGGCAGCCCCACAGACGGAACCGGAAAATACCGCTATACCGGCCCCGCCGATAATAAAAGCAGCGCCCGCCGGAATATCGGCGAAATGCTGGACGGCGCCGGCAATGCCGCCGAAAACATCGGAAGAGGGCTGGAAGACACTGCCCGGGACGCAGCCAACTCCGCCAAGCGGGCCTATGACAATGCCGTCTACGGCAGCACCGGAAACAACCGCGCCGACACGCGCACGAACGGCGGAAATTAACCAAAACCATCAAATAGCACAAAGCGGCGAAACCTTTGAAAAGGTTTCGCCGCTCTGGTTTGCCGCAAATCCGCTTCCGGGATCAGAGAAATGCTTCCACCTTGCGGAACAGCAAGCCGAAGCGCTCGCTGAGCGCATCCACCGCTTCTTTACCCACGGGGCCCTTGGGATTGCGGATAATGAATTCCAGGCAGGAAAAGCCGCAGGGGGCTTCATAGTGCAGCTGATTGAAATTCGCCGTTTTCTCGCAGCAGGGCATTTCCCGCTCCAGCACAAAGAAGTGATCCTCATGATACATACGATCCATCTCATCCAGCCACCACTCCCTGGCCAACGGTGCGCCGCACTTGGGACAGCGGATCTTGGACAGCTCGCTGCCGCAGTCCACAAATTCCGGCTGATCACTCTGACGGAAGGTGATCTCTTCCGCCTCCACCACTCTTTTCAGCGCTTCCACTGCCGCCGCTGCCTGATTCACATTGGTGCGATAGGTATGCAGATAGGGAATCAGTTTTACCAAATGTTCTGCCATAACTTCAGCCCCTCCTTTTCTTTCCGCCGTTGTTTTTGCCGCTGCGCTTCTGGGCGGGTTTCAGCGCAGGCTTGACCGGCGTACGCTCCCGCCCGGATCTGGCATCCCGCGGAGCCGTTCGCTTGTCCTGTTTTCCCTCTTTCCTTGCCGAACGGGCGCGCTGGTTTGCCCCCTGGCTGCGCCCGGAGCGGCCGCGCTCCTCCTTCGGCCCGCCCCTGCCCGGCTCCTCCTTTTTTCGTCCGCTGTTCAAGGGACGAATCAGGCAATGCCTGTCATAGCCGATGAGATCTTCCCGATGGGCCTTATGCAGCGCCTCGATGACCAGGCGGCGCAGCTCCGGCTTACGCCACTGGAGCAGCGCCCGCTGCAGCGCCTTGTCATGGGGATCTTTTGCCACATAAACCGGCTGCATGGTGCGCGGGTCGATGCCGGTATAGTACATGCAGGTGGACAGGGTGCCCGGAGTGGGATAGAAATCCTGCACCTGCTCAGGCTGGTGGCCGGTGCTGTGCAGAAATTCTGCCAGCTCCACCGCATCATTGAGGGTGCAGCCGGGGTGGGAGGACATCAGGTAGGGCACCAGATATTGCTCCTTCCCCTGCTTTTCATTCAGCCGCTGATACTTGGCCCAAAAGGTTTCAAACACATCAAAATGGGGCTTGCCCATGTAATCCAGCACCGAAGATACGCAGTGCTCCGGCGCCACTTTCAGCTGTCCGCTGATGTGATACTTCACCAGTTCCCGGAAAAAGGCGTCGTTTTTATCCTGCAGCATATAGTCATAGCGGACGCCGGAGCGGACAAAGACCTTTTTCACCCCGGGGATGGCCCGCAGCTCCTGCAAAAGTTTGGTATAGTCGGAATGATCCGCATTCAGATTTTTGCAGGGCGTCGGCGCCAGGCAGTTTTTATGGCGGCACAGGCCGTGCTTTTTCTGCATCTCGCAGGAAGTGTGGCGGAAGTTCGCCGAAGGGCCGCCCACATCGGCCACATACCCCTTAAAGTCCGGATCTTTGGTGAAGCCCGTCACCTCCCGGATCACGCTTTCATGGCTGCGGGATGTGATCATGCGCCCCTGATGGAAGGCCAGGGAACAGAAATTGCAGTTGCCGAAGCAGCCCCGGTTATGGGTAACGGAAAACTTGACTTCCTCGATGGCCTTCACACCGCCCTGCGCATCATACATGGGATGCACCGCCCGCATATAGGGCAATTCTGCCACCGCGTCCAGCTCCGCTGTGGCCAGCGGCATCGCCGGCGGATTGACCACCAGCCATTGCCCCCCGTGCTTCTGCAGCACCGCCTTTCCGCGGATGGGATCATGCTCCTCATACTGAAGCATGGTGGCCGCCGCATAGTCCCGCTTATCGGCGCAAACCTCCTCAAAAGAGGCACAGCTGACTTTGGGATAGACGCAGGCCGCCGGCGATTCCGCCAGGAACGCGGTTCCCCGCACATCGGTGATCTCCGACACAGGCGTGCCCGCAGCCAATCGCCGGGCAATTTCCCGGGTAGCGTATTCGCCCATGCCGTACACCAGCAGATCCGCCTGGGCGTCGCACAAAATCGAGCGGCGCACCTTATCATCCCAATAATCATAGTGCGCAAAGCGGCGCAAAGACGCCTCCAGGCCGCCGATGACCGTCGGCACCCCGGGAAAGGCTTCCCGGGCCCGGTTGGTATAAACAATGGTGGGCCGATCCGGCCGCAGCCCCATTTTGCCGCCGGGGCTGTATAGATCCACGCTGCGGCGTTTTTTGGCCGCTGTATAGTGGGCCACCATGGAGTCGATATTACCGCCGCCGATAAACACCCCGTAGCGGGGTTTGCCCATGGCTCGGAACGCCGCGGCGCTGTGCCAGTCCGGCTGGGCCAGCACTGCCACGCGGTATCCCTCCGCCTCCAGCATCCGGGCGATGATCGCCGTGCCGAAGCTGGGGTGATCCACATAGGCGTCGGCCCCCACCACGAGAAAATCGTAGTAGTACCACCCCCGCTCTTCCATTTCCTGTTTGCTCACCGGCAAAAACTGTTTGATCGGTTCCTGTTTCATATGCTCCCGCCCCCTTTCACCGAAGCGGCCGGACAGCGTTGCCCGCCCGGCCCCCAGTTGTTAAAATCCAATATAAAGCTCCAGCAGATCCAGCGCCACGGGGGCTCCCCTGTCCTCGCCCGCCTTGCGGAAGCCGCAGCGGCGGTAGAAGTTTTGAGCCACCTGGTTTTCCGCGGCACAGCGCAGGCGCAGCCGCGTCCGTCCCAGCCCGCGGAAGCGGCTGACCGCTTCGCCGATCAGCTGGATCCCCACGCCTTTCTTCCGGTAATCCGGTGCCATATAGACGAAGGGCACCCGCCCCACGCCCTCGGCGCTGTCCAGTTCTGTGTCCAGCTGCAGCAGCCCCGCAAAGCTGTCCTCATAGTAGGCCGCCAGCACAGCACCATCGTAAACCTGCTGATTGCGCCGGGCCTGGGCCAAAAATGCCGCGCCGTCATAATGCTCCATGGTGCCGTGGCTGCTGTGCCACCCTTCGGCACGGCATAGCTGGTACAATGCTGCACCGGCGTCACTGTCCACCCGAAGGGGCAAAAAGCGCAGGCCGATCTCCCGGCTGTCCTTGCTTTTCCACCAGTTCTGACCGGCAAAGGTGGAAATATCCTGGCTTAAATGGGATGCATCGTTGGCATACGCCACCCGATAGTTCCCATCTTCATACTCAATCAGCGAAACCGCCGTATTGTCTCCATGGGGGCACTTTTCGCTGATTTCTGCAATACTCATGCCTTGCAGCGTTCCCAGCAGGATCCGGGACGCCATGCGGTGCGTCACCGCACAATGGTGTCCAGCACACCCAGCATTCTGTCGCGGATCTGCTCCGGCGTTTCCGTGCCGGGCACATGCCAGCGCTCGATATGATAGTTGAAATTATCCAGCTGCTCCGGATCCGTATAGCGGATCTCGCCCCAGGTACGGTCTTCCCAGGGGCCGCAGTTCACTTCATGCAGATCGTCGAGCACATACATGGGGATCTGTTTCGGCACATAGATAGCCGCCGCCGTGGTGCGGGCCCGGTAACGCGGACTGGAATACACCACATCCACCGGGATCTCCGCAAAGCGGCGCTTCAGGGCCTCGATCTGTGCATAGCCCAACGGCGTGACCAGGCTGTCGTAGCTGCCATGGGCCCGGCGGTACAGGTTCCCCTCCGCCTGGGCATGGCGCACAAGATAAATTCGGGTCATAAATCAGTTGCTTCCTTCTTCTAAAAAATAGGGCCGCAGTGCCTCGCGCACCACGCTGTCAAAGCTGTCTGCCGCGCCCCAGTCAAAGCGCCAGAAAGCGCTTTCTCCGCCGCCGGCGCTGATCCAGTGAACCCGCGTTTTGCCCATCAGGTCATCCACCGTCACTGTCAGCGTCAGTCGGTTGCTCACGCGGTAATAGTATTTTTCATACACCGCCACACCGCAGTGCAGCACGCCTCCGGCATCCGTCAATTCATAGTGATCCAACAGTTCTCCGGTCACACTGCCCTCCACAATGGCTGCATGCAGCACTTTCAGGCAGTCCGGCACCGGCAGGTTCACAAGCCTTGTTTCGCTCATACCCTTTACCAGGGCTGCACAGTTGCCGTCAGATCCCGGGCATTCAGCCCGTTCCGTTCCAGATATTCCCGCAGGCCCTCGCGCACATGTATGGGTGCAAAGGCGTCGGCAAAGCAGGCGGTACCCACCGCCACCGCGTCAGCTCCGGCCATCATCAGCTCCACTGCATCGCTGCCCTTGGCCACGCCGCCCATGCCCAGGATGGGCAGCTTGGTAGCCTGCCGCACCTGATAGACCATCCGCACTGCCACAGGGAACACCGCCGGGCCGGACAGTCCGCCCATGTTGTTTTTCAAAATCGGACGGCGGCTGTTGATATCGATCCGCATGCCCAGCAAAGTGTTGATCAGGGACAGGGCGTCGGCGCCCGCATCCTCCACCGCCTTAGCAATGTCCACCACGCTGGTCACATTGGGAGACAGCTTGACCATCACCGGCACGGTGGAATGCTTTTTGGCGATCTCCGTCACCTCTGCCGCCATGGCGGGCTGCGTGCCGTAGGCCAGGCCGCCGGCCTTCACATTGGGGCAGGAGATATTGACCTCGATCATATCCACGCCCGCATCGGACAGCTTTTCGCACATCTCACCATACTGCTCCGGCGTATTGCCGGAGATATTGGCAATGATCTTCACATCATGCTGCCGCAGGAAGGGCATTTCCTCCGCGATAAAGGCATCCACGCCCGGGTTCTGCAGTCCCACGCTGTTCAAAATTCCCGCCGGAGTTTCTGCGATACGGGGAGGGGGATTGCCATCCCGCCGCACGGGCGTCAAACCCTTGACGCAAATAGCTCCCAGCTCAGACAGGTCATAAAACTGGCCGTATTCATGGCCGAAACCATAAGTGCCGGAGGCAACCACAATGGGGTTCTTCAGCTCCACCCCCGCCAAATTCACGCGCAGATCAGTCATCGAACACAACCTCCTTGGAAGAAAAGACCGGGCCGTTCTTACACACATGGCCGTAGTAAGTTTCGCCCTGCTCGTCCCGCAATTTCACCGCGCACACCAGGCAGGCACCCACGCCGCAGCCCATACGCTCTTCCATGGACACCTGGCATGGGATTCCCGCTTTTTCAGCGGCCTCCGCCGTATATTGCAGCAGGATCTTGGGGCCGCAGGCGCACACTGCATCGTATTGGTTCTTCTGCAGCAGCTCCCGGGCAGCGTCCAGGGCGTTGCCCCGCAGGCCCAGGCTGCCGTCGTCGGTGGTCACGGCCGTTTCGCCGCACACCGCCGCAAAGTCCTCCAGCAAAATGGAACGGCCCTTTGCGGCAAAGCCCAGGGCCGCATCGGCCCCGGCCGCCCGCTTAGCCGCCCACAGCAGGGGCGGCACACCGATGCCGCCGCCGACAAACAGCACTTTTTTGCCGTCCACATCAAACCCGCGGCCCAGGGGGCCCAGTACGCTCACGCTTTCGCCCTCTTTGCGCTGGGAAAGCCACAGGGTGCCCTCGCCGCGCACCTCAAACACCAGGCGCAGCTGCGGGCCTTCGGCCTCGCAAATGCTGATGGGGCGGCGCAGCAAGTGTCCCTCGCCGCAGCTCACATTGACAAACTGGCCGGGCTGGGCCGTTTCGGCGATCTCCCCGGCATGCAGCACCATTTCAAACGCTTGATCATTCAATGCCCGCAGGGACAAAATTTTACAATCTTGCTGGTATGGCATAGTCGTTCAACTCCTTATATAGAAATGCCTTGCAGAGTTTCGCCGCAGCACGGCGAAATAAAATCCAATCTGTCCGAAGGAGGACATGCGCCTCCGCAGGACGCCACCGTGTAAAGGCGGGGCAATCTCCAAAGGGGGCGCAGCCCCGCCTTACAGTTCTCACACAACGGTGATAAACTTCTTCAGGTCTTCCCGCATGGCAATGGCCGCATTCCGGGCAGCATCGCCGAAATCATGGCCGTCACCGCCGGTCTTCTGCCAGGCGCAGATAATGCCCCGGGAAGAATTCACAATGGCGCCATGGCCATACTGGTCAAAGGCGTACTGCACGTCCTCTGCCTTGCCGCCCTGGGCGCCGTAGCCGGGCACCAGGAAGAAGGTCTTTTCCAGGCGGCGGCGCAGATCCCGGATATCCATGGGATAGGTGGCGCCGGTGACAGCACCCACGCAGGTGTAGCCGTACTTGTCCACCGTATCCTTGGCCAAGCGCTCCAGCAGATCGCCCACCACGTTATATACCTTGCGGTCGCCGGCAACGATGTTCTGCAGCTCGCCGGAGGAGGGGTTGGAGGTTTTCACCAGGGCAAACACCGCCCGGTCGCGGGCCACACAATCCTTGATAAAGGGATTGATGCCGTCGCTGCCCAAGTAGGCGTTAATGGTCAGGCAGTCGCAGCCAAAGGGCTCCACCTCGGTATTGCCGATCTTCACGGAGCCCAGGTAGGCATCGCTGTACCCTTCAGCAGTGGAGCCGATGTCGCCGCGTTTTGCGTCCATGATCACATAGAGGCCCTTGCTCTTGGCGTAGTCCACCGTGCGCTTGAGGGCTTCCACTCCCTCAAAGCCAAACCGCTCATAGAATGCACTCTGGGGCTTCACCGCAGGCACCACATCGTACAGCGCATCGATCAGGCCCACATTGTAGGCATAAATCGCCTCGGCGGCAGCCCGGGTGGTCTCGCCGTATTCTTTCAGCTTCTCCTCCAGAACAAATGCGGGCACATACTCCAGTTTGGGATCCAAGCCGGCCACTGTGGGGTTCTTCATTTCGCGGATCTGATCCTGCAGACGTTCAAAAGACATATTCAGCAACTCCTTTTTCTTTCAATCTCATTTCTTTTATTCTCAATCGTATCTCAGTTTATCGCACAGCACTTCCATCATAAACCGTTTCGCCGCCCACCAGGGTGCGGTGTACGCGGCCTTGCAGCTCCCAGCCCGCAAAGGGCGTGTTCCGCCCCTTGGACGCAAACTGCTCCGGATCCACGACCCACCGTTCATCCGGATCAAACAGCACCAGATCCGCCGGAGCGCCAGGGCGCAGCGTACCCGCGTCCAGCTTCAAGATTTTGGCCGGGGCCGTGCTCATTTTCTCGATGACAAAGGACAGGGGCAGCCCCTGCTGATGGTGCAGCACCGTCAGCGACAGGGCCAGGGATGTTTCCAGGCCCACCATGCCGCTGGGCGTATTGGGCAGCGGGCGGCTCTTTTCCTCCGCTGTATGGGGCGCATGGTCGGTAACGATGCAGTCCAGCGTGCCGTCCTTCAGCCCCTCCAGAATGGCCTCCACATCGGCCTGCCGCCGCAGGGGAGGATTGACCTTGGCCATGGCTCCCTGCTTTTCGATCTCCTCTTCCGTAATGGTGAAATACTGGGGGCAGGTTTCGGCAGTGATCTTCACCCCGGCCTCCTTCATCATCCGGATATAGCACACGGAACCCTTCGTGCTCACATGGCAGATATGCACGGAACCGTCCACATCGGCGGCCAGCATACCGTCCCGCACCAGCAGCAGCTCTTCCGCCACCGCCGGGCGGCCCTGGTAGCCCAGCTTCCGGGACAGCGCTCCCTCGTTCATCACCCCGGCGCGCACCAGGTCTCCATCCTCGCTGTGGGACAGGATCGGCAGGCCCGAAGGTTTCATACGGATCAGCGCCTCGCGCATAATGGCCGCGTTCATCAGCGGCACGCCGTCGTCACTCAAAGCGGCGGCGCCGGCGGCCAGCAGTTCCTCCACATCCGTGATCTCCTTGCCCTGCATGCCGCGGGACACGGCAGCCACCGTATAAAGGCGCACCTTAGCGTCCTGCTCCGCCCGGCGGTACAGCTCCCCCACCCGCTCGGGACTGTCGATCACCGGCAGGGTATTGGCCATGGCCAGCAGCGTGGTCACGCCGCCCCGGGCCGCCGCCGCCGTTCCGGTGGCGATAGTTTCTTTTTTCTCAAAGCCCGGCTCCCGCATATGGGTATGCATGTCCACCAGGCCCGGCGCCACCACCAGGCCCGCCGCATCGATCACCTCTTCGGCCCCTTCTGCCGAAAAGTCTCCGCCCACGGCAGCAATCACGCCGCCGTCGATCAGCAGATCACAGATCTCATCCCGCCCGCAGGAAGGATCGATCACGCGCCCGCCGCGAATCCATTTTTTCACGTCTGTTTCCTCCGTTCTGCCGGAAAAAGCATTTTCTTTCCACTTTTTTACCAAGGTTTCAAAGGACTGTATAAACAGTAATATTATACTATCTCCGGCTGTTTTTAGCAACAAAAAAGCGCTGTCCCCGCGTCTTTTTTTCTGCGGACGGGTCATACTAAGTCCAGACCGATAAAGGAGTGATAAAACACATGAACAACGAGTTTTGGCGTGGGATCTGCGTCGGCGCACTGGCCGGCGCCGCTGCGGAATTGGTAATGCTGGCCAACGACAAGTCTGCAAAAACGCGCGCAGGCAATACTATGCGCGCCATGGGTAACGCTGTGGACGATGTTGTCGACAACATCAGCCATACTTTCCGCTGAGAAATCGCAGAACCGCCGGAGGGCGGAGACCCCGTGCAGACCATGTACGGGGTCTCCGCCCTTCGCCCGTTTTCGCCTTCAGCTGTTCTTTTTTCTTTTTTTGCAATTTTTTCAAAAATCCGCTTGACAAATCCAGAAAACCTGCTAAAATATAACGTGCTGTTACGAGCGCGAGGCTATGGAGAGATGGCTGAGCTGGTCGAAGGCGCACGATTGGAAATCGTGTATACCCTATAAAGGTATCAAGGGTTCGAATCCCTTTCTCTCCGCCACAACCGCAGTCCTTTGCTTGCAAAGGATTGCGGTTTTTCTTTTCCCCGGCACTGCCTGCGCCGCCAACACGCCATCGCCAAACGATCCCCTGCCGTTGTATCGGCAGGGGATCGTTTTTATGCATTATTCAAACTGTCGCCGTCTGTGTCCCGGCAAAGCCGGTCAATCAGGTCGCTGATCAAAAAAGCCACTTCCCGAAAGGACTTGCTGCTGTCGGACAAAACCCATTCCTGCACCAACCGGTAAACGCCGCTGACGAGAAAAACATATACATACCGCCGTTCTTCCGCATCGCAGCGATTCCCCAGGCGCTCCAGGATCATCTGCCGCACCTGGGGCAGATTGAACAGCCGCTCCGGAAAGGCCGGATCCACATTATTCCCCACCAGCACCCGCACAGAGGGCATATAGCGCTCAAAATAGGCGCAAAGGGACTCTATTTTTTCCCGATCCGTGGCAGCGTCTTCCGCGCCCAGCGCACAGCGCACATTGTCCAGCAATTCCTCTTCCATCTCTGCCAGCACATCATAGGGACTGCCATAATATTTATAGAAAGTGGATCGGTTCAGCCCCGCATCCTCGCATAGCGCCCGCACAGATAATTTATGAATACTTTCCGTGGCCAAAAGGCGCGTCAGGCTCTCCTTGATCAAGCGTTTGCTCAGCATAACGCGCTGGTTTTCCCGCTGCTCCATATTCCGCTCCTCCATCCCGGCGGCCAAAGGGCCCCTTCTCCGTTGTACTTGTGTCCATTTTATCACATAGATGCTGTAAAAACAACAAAACAGCATAAAGTGTCTTTTTTACAACAGGTGTTTTCAAACTGTCGCTTGTGCATCCCGCCAGCGGTTGGTATGCTGATGATAAGAAGCCACATCATACCGGTGGGAGGGATCAACATGAACGGCATCCGGGCAGAGCACCTCACCCGCAGCTATACCATGGGCGAAAATATCATCAAAGCCGTGGACGATATCAGCTTCACCATCCCGGAGGGAAAGTACACCATCATCCTGGGCGCCAGCGGCGCGGGCAAATCCACCGTGCTGAACCTGCTGGGCGGCATGGACTCCCCCACCGGCGGCCGCCTTTGGGTGGCCGGCCAGGAAATCTCCGGCTACAACAAGCGGCAGTTGGCAGAATACCGGCGCAACAACATCGGTTTTGTCTTTCAGTTTTACAATCTGATGGCCAACCTGACCATGCTGGAAAATGTGGAGCTGGCCAGCCAGATTTGCAGGAATCCGCTGAATGCCAAAGAAGTGCTGGAGATGGTCGGCCTGGGCGAGCGCATCCGCAATTTCCCCGCCCAGTGCTCCGGCGGCGAGCAGCAGCGGGGCGCCATCGCCCGCGCCCTGGCCAAAAATCCAGATATCCTGCTGTGCGATGAACCCACCGGCGCGCTGGACTACCAAACCGGAAAATCCATCCTGGCGCTGCTGTACGAACTGTGCCGCAAGAGCGGCAAAACCGTGGTCGTGGTAACTCACAACGGCGCCCTGGCCCCCACGGCCGACGTGCTGATGCGCATGAAGAGCGGCAGGATCGAGTCTTTCACAGAAAATCCCGATCCCGTCCCCGTTCAGAACCTGGAGTGGTAAACCATGATCTGGCTGAATTTTCTCCGGGATTTGAAGGGCGCCCTGTCCCGGCTGGTTTCAGTGATCCTGATCACCGCCATTGCCGTGACTGTTTACATCGCCCTGAGCGGTATCACCTATAATGTCCGCCTGATCTGTTCCACCTATTACGAATCACAAAATGTTGCCGACTACTGGATCACCGGCACAGGGCTGGATCGTGCCGACTGCCGCACCCTGGCCGCCCTGCCCGGCGTCACCGGCGTACAGCCCCGCATCACCCTGGAGGCCCAGGAAAAAAACGACACCTCCATTACTCTGGCGCTATATGCCGTGCCGGATTCCTATGCAATAAACACTCCTTATCTGGTGGAAGGCGCCCTGCCCGCCAGCAGCCGGCAAATGGTGCTCAGCGATGAATTCGCCCGGGCCAACGGTCTTTCTGTGGGCGACTGGTACGAAATAACCCTCACCGGTATCAACCAGGTTCTGCGGCTGCAAATCAGCGGCCTGGTGAAAAGCCCGGAACTGATGCGCCATGTCACCGCCACCACCCCCGCCGCAGATTTGGCCCATTACGGCTTCGCCTACCTCAATGACACAGCCCTAAGCGCCCTGATGGGGCCTAACCGCTATAATCAGATCTGCCTGACCGTGAAAGATGACACCAGCGGCGAACTCCTGCGCCGGCAGATCGATGACGCCCTGGGCGACCGGGTCATCAATGTGCTGGCTTTGGAGGACAGCCTGGCCGCCTATTCCTTCCAAAGCACCACCGACGACCTTCAGCCCGTGCTGAACCTGTTCCCCATTCTGTTTTTCCTGTGCGCCATTTTGCTGATGGTGAGCAACATGAGCCGCCTGATCGAAAATGCCCGCCAGGAAATCGGCACCTTCAAGGCCCTGGGCTACTATGACACCACCATTCTCGGCTATTACCTGCTTCACGCAGTGGTGGTGGTTCTGGTGGGCTTTCCCCTGGGCGTGCTGCCCACCAGGCCCCTGATCCGCCTGATCGTGGATACTCTGGCCACCGGATGCGATCTTCCCGCCTATACCGTGGCGCACGACTACAGTTCCTGGGCAGAAGCCTTTGTGATCACCGCCGTCTGCTGTATCGGCAGTGCCTGGTGGGTCGCCCGGGCCATGCTGAAAGAGCGCCCCGCCGAGTGCATGCGGCCCAAGCCGCCCAAAAGCACCAAGCCCGTTTTTCTCGAAGGTATTCCCGCCCTATGGCAGCGGCTCAGCTTTAACCAGAAATACATCATCCGCAACACCCTGCGCAACAAGGCCCGAATGCTCACCTGCATTGTGGGCATCGCCTTCTGCATGGCCCTGGTAGTAGCCGCCTTCGGCCTGCGCGACGCTGTCATCCGCTATACCGACGCCCTGACTTCCAATCAGAACCGCTATGATCTGATCGCATCCCTAAACCGCGGCGTGGAGGAAAGTCAATACCGGCGCCTGGCCGATTCTCCCCACGCAGCCCAGGCAGAATTTGAAATGACCACTGCCTGCTGGTTTTATTCCGGCCGCCAGCTCACCACCGCCGCCCTGACCGTTGCCGAAGACACACCGGCCCTGCGGCTATACGATCCCTATGCCCCCGGCCCCCAACCCCTGCCGGAACGCGGCCTGGTGCTGGAAGAAAACACCGCAAAAACCCTGGAAATTTCTGAAGGCGACGTCGTCTATCTCCGCTTCAGCGGCAACACACAGCTGTACCCCGTTCCCGTGGCCCGGATCGAGCGCTGTGTGAGCGGTGCTTACATCAGCCGCAGCCTGTGGCGCAGCATGGGGCTCCCCTATACCCCCACCACCGCCTATCTCCGTTCCGCCGACGCCGGCGCCCTGCAGAGCGAACTGAACCGCTACGACTTTGTAGACAGCTGGCAAACCCGCGAAGCTGTGACCGATGCAGCGGCAGACAGCCTGTCCAGCGCTTCCCTGGTGGCCTATATTCTGATCCTGTTCGGCGGCGGCCTGGCCTGCGTAGTGATTTATAACCTGGGGATCATGAGCTTTTTTGAGCAAATACGCGCCCTGGCCACCCTGATGGTTCTGGGCTTCTATGACCAGGAGATCCGCCGTTTGCAGCTGAGCGAAAACATTATCTTTACCATCGGCGGCATTCTGCTGGGGCTTCCTGCCGGCATGGCGCTGACTCGTTTCTTCGTGCATGTGCTGAAAAATCTGCCCTTGATGGTATCCACCAAGCCCCTCTCCTACATCCTCTCCTGCGCCGTCACATTGCTGTTCGCCCTGGCCGTCAACGCCATGATCGGGCGAAAGATGCGGGATATCGATATGCTGGGCGCGCTGAAGAGCGTGGAATAACAAAACACAACAAAGCATAGAATCAAAGGTGATACAGATGAAAAAATTGTGGCTTTTCCCCCTGCTGACCTGCGGTCTGCTGTGGCTGACCGGTTGCCAGAACGGCCAGGACACCCCCTCCACCGCCATAGCAGACACCGGCACAGTCGTCAACCGGGACCCCTATGCCATCTACCCCACCGTCAGCGGCAAGATCACCGCCTGCGCCTTTGAAGAGGGCGATGCCGTTCAAAAGGGCGATGTGCTCTACACCATCGACTCCACTGCCCTGGAAGACCAGATCACCCAGGCAAAACTGTCCCTGAAAAGTGCACAGCAGTCCCTCGCCCAGGCCCAGGAGGCCTGCGGCGACCTGACCGTTCGCACCAAGGCTTCCGGCACCGTCACCGCCCTGCATGTCCATGTGGGCGATTTTGTAGCCGCCGGCACTCCGATCGCCGAGTTGACAGATCGCGAGCAGCTTTTGCTGACCGTCCCCTTTTCCACCGCCGACGCCGCGGCCATTCGCCCCGGCGCCGCCGCAGCCATCACCTTTGTTTCATACAGCGGCGAAGTTTCCGGCACTGTCACCCGGGTATATGAAACGCCTTCCGCCCTCAGCGGCGGTCGGGAGGGGGTGTATGCGGAGATCCGCTTCCGCAACCCCGGCGCCCTCAGCGGCAGCGAAACCGCCATGGCCCAAGTCGGCACGGCAGCCTGTATGGAAGCCGGGCAGATCAAAGCCGGCACCGCCCAATCCATATACGCCGCCCAGTCCGGCCAAGTGCTGACCTTGGCCATAGACGCCGGCTCCGCCGTCCAGGCGGGTGACGCCGTGATGACTCTGGACAACGCCACGCTCACCAACGCCCGGGACAACGCCCAACTGGCCGTAGAGTCGGCCGCCGTGAGCCTGTCCCAGCTGGAAGTCAAGCGCAGCGACTACACGCTGACCGCCCCGGCAGACGGCATAATGACCGTCCGCCAGGCCAAGGCCGGCGACTTCGCCTCCGCCGCCACGCCGTTGGCAACCCTGGCCCAGAAAAACACCCTGGGGGTGGAGGTCGCCGTGGATGAGATCTATATCGAAAAGATCTTTGCCGGCCAGGAAGCTTCCGTCACCTTTTCAGACGACAGCGGAACCGAACACACCTATGCCGCCGTTGTCCGGCGGGTAGCGGAAGAGGGCATCGTCAGCGGCGGCGTAACGGATTATACCGTGGAACTGAACCTTGAAAATACCGAGGGGCTCCGCGCCGGTATGAACGTCTCCGTATCCATTGTAACGGCCCGGAAAGAACAGTGCCTGCGCGTTCCTGCCGCCGCCGTTCACAACGGCACCGTACAGGTGCAGCGCGGCGACAAATCCGAAACGCTCCCCGTCAAAACCGGTCTTTCCGGCGGCGGCTATATCGAAATTCTGGACGGGCTCTCCGAGAGCGACACCGTGCTCCTGCCCTGAGCATCCCTGTCCGCTTCCAGTCCCTGCACACAAAAAAGCATCCGTACCCCCTGGTACGGATGCTTTTTTCTTATCCCATAGAAGCAGAAGAACAGGTTGCTGCACTGCTCTATCCCCACTCTTCGGCGGCTCATTCCCCAACGGCGCCGGCATTTTTATGGCGCAGGGACAGCTTGTGGTAATCCCTGCGGAAAACAGACAAAATCCCATCGATGCTCCGCTCATCATCCAGCGTTTCATCCTCCAGGATCAACCAGATCTCCTCCAGCGCTGCCACCGCCTCATCATGCAGCGCTGCCGCCAGGTCTTCCCGGTTCAGCTCCCGCATATATTCGCAAATTTTCTCGCCGATCAGATTATAATACATTGTTTCCCGCATCGTTCGCGGCTGCTCCCATGCCAAACCGGCCACCACCCTGTCCCCGCAATTTTCTGTTCCACCGCATTATAATCCGATTATCAGATTATTTCAAGCCATACTACCAATATAATCCCTTTATCCGATAATAATGAGGTGGTAGTATGCGGGAGCGCAGGCAATACGGCGACAAAAACTTGATCGGCAAAAATATTTACCGGCTGCGCATGGCCCGCCACATGAAGCAGCACGAACTGCTGGCCCAACTGCAGGTGCGCGGCATCGACATTTCTCCCACCAGCCTTTCCGACCTGATCGGCCAAAACCGCAGTGCATCTGATAAAGAAATCATTGCGCTGATGGATATTTTTCATGTCTCCTTTGAAACTTTGATTGGGAAAGAAGAATCATAATACACAGTCACCGATTTCCGGTGCAGAGAAAACACCCCCCGGCTGGCGCCGGAGGGTGTTTTACAAAAAAAAGAAAGACATTTGCTTTCGCAAATGTCTTTCTTATGGAGCGGGCGACGAGGCTCGAACTCGCTACCTCCACCTTGGCAAGGTGGCGCTCTACCAGATGAGCTACGCCCGCGGAACAATAGTTATTCTATCAGACGCATCTCCATTTGTCAACACTTTTTTCGATTTTTTCATTTATTTTTTTACAGCCGCCCGGCAGCCCATCAGTCCTGGGGCAGCGCCGGTGGCTGCTGCAGCGTTTCCGGCAAAACCGGCCCCTCCGGCGGCTGCCAAAGGATCTCCACAATGCGCGCATCTCCCTCGCCGCCGGCATCCGGATAATACTGCACCGACCAGGATCCCTCTTCCCGTCCGGCGGCGGCCATACACTCCGCCACCGCCGTCTCGATCTCCGCCGCGCTGCGATCCATATAGCCCACCTTCACGGCCAGTTCCGTTTTTCCTTCCCTCAGCGCCGCAGACAACAGCTCCGGCACAGCCCCGGCCGTGGTGGCATTGACCAGCGCCCGCAGCTGCGCCGGTGTTTTCTGATAGGTCAGTTTTACCGTAATTTCAAAACAGTTGGTGCCCTCGGCGCAATCATAGGTCATATACTCCACCAGATAGGCCCCCAAAGGATCCTCCAGGGTAACCTCCGCGCAGGCCTGATCCATTTCCCGCAGGGCGGCCGCTTTGTCCGCATAACCGTACAGGCGCACGATGCCCGCATCCGTCTGCTCAGACACCAGCACCAGCAAACCATTGACCAGGCTCGTATAATCTTCCGCCCGCAGGACGGACGCCGTGGCATCTTCCCAATACTGACTGGCATGGGGCTTCACCGTTTCATATTCCCGCTCCAGGATCGAACTGCACCCCGCCAGCACCAGGGCTGCCGCCGACATCGCCACCGCACAGATTGCTTTCATGGCCGCAGCCCTCCTTCTCTTAAATACTGTCCTTGGTATATTCGCCGAACCCTTCGCCCAGCACCTCGTTCGCCTTGCAAACAATCACAAAAGCGTCCGGATCGATCTCCTTCACGGCCAGCTTCACCGGCACGATCTGGTTGCGCTTCATGGCGCACAGGATCACCTTGCGCTTATTTTTGTAATAAGCGCCCTCGCCATCCAGCAGCGTCACGCCCCGATCCATCTCCAGCAGCTTTTCCGTAATGGCCTCCTGCCGGTCGCTGATGATGTAGGCCACCTGGGCCGTGCGCGTGCCGTAAATAATATAGTCCATTACAATGGAGGCGATATACAGCGCAATGATACCGTACATGGCGTTGAGCATGTTGTGGAACACCGCCGCGTAGGCGCTGACCACAACCACATCCAGGATCAGGCACAGCTTGCCGATGGGCAGATGGGGAAAGGGGAATTTCAGCAGGCGGGCCCCCAGCTCCGTGCCGCCGGTGGTCGTATTTACCAGCATCAGGATTCCCATGGACGCGCCCAGAAGCACGCCGCCGTATATACTGGCCAGCATGGGGTCCATGGGCGGGAATTCATACACCATGGCCAGGCCGTCCAGCATCAGCGAACTGAGCACCATCGCCACCAGGGATTTCAGCAGGGCCCTCTTTCCCAGATAGATCCAGCCCAGCAAAAACAAGGGCACATTCAGCGCAATGGTCAATACGCCCACAGGCAGCACAGGTACGAGGGCGTTGATGATCTGAGCCACACCCGTCATGCCGCCGATGGAGAAATGGTTCGGCGCCACGCAGACGTCAAACCCCACCGCAAACACAGCGCAGCCCAGCGTAATAATAAACACTTCATAGAAAAAGTGCTTCACAGGATGTTTCGTATTCATACAGCAAATTCCTCAATCCGATCAAAAAATAAAAGGGGCATGCGGTGTTCTCCTGCGCCGCAGACGGGCCGCTTTTTTGTTACAGCAGCTGCATCTGCTTCTCGTCGCTGTCCTCTTCCTTGAGCAGCGCGCCGGCAGCAGGAATATTGCGGCCGCGATAGCGGGCCTTGTTGGTGATCCCCGTCTCCTCGGGCAGGCACACCTTGTCCAGGTGGTACTTGGGTTTCATGGTCATCACATTCACGCCCTGGGTAGAGCGGGTGGTCTTGGGCGCCAGCAGCGCCGTGTTGACGATCAGCGCTCGGGGTTCCGTGGAGTACAGTACGATCTCCCGATCCTCCTCCAGCACCATAAAGTCCACCACAGGACTCTTATTGCTGTATGCCCCCGTCAGGCGGCGGCGGTTCGACGTGGTCTGATAGGCGGAAAGCTCCACCCGGGCCGCCTTGCCGTTTTCAAAGAAAAACAGCATATGGGCGCTGTAATCCCCGGGCAGCACCATAAAGCGCACGCTTTCACCCTCGTCCATGCTCAGCTTGCTGGGCAGATAATCTCCCAGAACGCTGGCCTTACTGTCGTCAAATTCCGACAGGCGCGTCTTGTAAACCTGGCATTGATCGGTAAAGAACATCACCTCCGCCCGGTTGGTGCTTTCAAAGCTCTGGCTGAGGCTGTCCCCCTCCTTGAACTTCTGCTCGCCGCTCATGCGCAGCGACTGGGGCGTGATCTTCTTGAAGTAGCCCTCGCGGGACAGAAATACCGTCACAGGATAGTCCGGCGTTTCCTCTTCCTCGTTGAACTCTTCCACCTCATGGCTGTATACAATGCCGGTGCGGCGGGGCTGGGCATACTTTTTCCGCACGGCGGTCAGCTCGTCGATGATGATCTTCTTCACCCGCCGGGGTTTGTCCAGGGTGTCCTGCAGGTCGGCAATCTCCGCTTCCAGGCTCTCCACCTCGTCCACCCGCTTGAGGATATATTCTTTATTGATATTGCGCAGCTTGATATCCGCCACAAATTCAGCCTGCTGGCTGTCGATGCCGAACCCGATCATCAGATTGGGCACCACTTCGGCGTCGCTCTCGGTCTCGCGGATGATACGAACCGCTTTGTCAATATCCAGCAGGATCTTTTTCAGACCTTGCAGCAGATGCAGCTTATCCATCTTCTTGTGCAGGATGTGGAACACCCGGCGGCGCACACACTCCGTGCGCCAGGCGCACCACTCCTGCAGCAGTTCGCCCACGCCCATCACCCGGGGCTGCCCGGCGATCAGCACATTGAAGTTGCAGCTCAGGCTGTCCTGCAGCGTGGTCTGCTTATAAAGGCGCTGCATCAGCTTATCCGGATCGGTGCCGCGCTTGAGGTCGATGGTCAGCTTCAAGCCGTTCAGATCCGTTTCATCGCGCATATCGGCGATCTCTTTGGCCTTGCCGGCCTTGATCAGCTCCGCCACCTTGTCCAGGATCGCCTCCACCGTGGTGGTGTAGGGGATCTCATAAATTTCAATCAGATTATTGGCCTTGTCATAGCGGTATTTGGCCCGTACCTTGACGCTGCCCCGCCCCGTGCGGTAAATGGTTTCCAGCGCAGCGCTGTCGCAGATCAGTTCGCCGCCCGTGGGAAAGTCCGGCGCCAGCAGCGTCTCGGAAATGGTGCATTCCGGATCGTTCAAATAGGCAATGGTGGTGTCGCACACTTCGCCCAGATTGAAGCCGCACAGCTGAGAGGCCATGCCCACGGCAATGCCCTGGTTGGCCGACACCAGAATATTCGGGAAGGTGGTGGGCAGCAGGGTGGGCTCTTTCATGGTATTGTCGTAGTTGTCCACGAAATCCACAGCGTCCTGATCCAGATCCCGGAACAGCTCGGCGCAGATGGGCGCCAGCTTCGCCTCGGTATACCGGGGCGCGGCATAGGCCATGTCCCGGGAGTAGACCTTGCCGAAGTTGCCCTTGGAATCCACAAAGGGGTGCAGCAGCGCGCCGTAGCCCACGCTCAGACGCACCATGGTATCGTAAATCGCCGCGTCGCCATGGGGGTTCAGACGCATGGTCTGGCCCACGATGTTGGCGCTTTTGGTCCGTCCCCCCGAAAGCAGGTTCATCTTGTACATGGTGTACAGCAGTTTGCGGTGGGAGGGCTTGAAGCCGTCGATCTCCGGGATGGCCCGGGACACGATCACGCTCATGGCGTAGGGCATATAGTTGACTTCCAGCGTTTCCGTGATGGGCTGCTCCAGCACCTGGGCATGGAGTCCCAGAACGTTGGGATTATTCACTTTCAGCTTTTTTTCATCCGTTTGTTTCTTCTTTGCCATTCTCGTTTCATTCCTTATCCGCGCGTCCGTTCAGGGACGCGGATCACTTCTTTTTCTTCTTGCCGCCGCTTTTTTTCACGGTAGCGGGGTCAATATAGGGGAACTTCTTCACCATACGCACCTTAAACATGGCGTACACAATGGCACCGGCGGCAGCCAGGGCAAAGGCATAGGGCGACAGCGCAAGGCCCAGCAGCAGGCCCAGCCACAGCGCCGTCATCCCGGCGCTTTCCATGGCCGCAGTGATCCGCCACTGCTTCAGCTGCCCATCGTCCAGGGTCAGCGCCCGGTTGCGCGGCGTCCACTTGGCAACCACCAGGGCGATCAATTTGATGGCGAAATAAACCGCCAGAAGGCCAAGCACCGTCAGTACAGCCTGAGAATGCAGAATTTCCATAGTCCTTTCCTCCTATCACACAATACAATCCATTATGACACATCGATCTGGTCGAGGAAGCGATAGCCGTTTTCCGCAATATAGTCCTTCCGCCCCTGGAGATTATCTCCCAGCATCAGGTCAAACATCCGGGCAGCGGCCTCGGCGTCCGTGGGCATGATCCGGATCAGGCGGCGGGTTTCGGGATTCATGGTGGTCAGCCACATCATATCCGGGTCGTTTTCACCCAGACCTTTGCTGCGGGCCACGGTGTATTTCGCCTCGCCGATCTCCCGAAGGATCGCGGCCTTTTCCTCCTCGGAATAGGCAAACCAGGTTTTTCCCTTGCTGTTGATCTCAAACAGGGGCGTTTCTGCAATATACACATAGCCCTTTTCGATCAGCGTGGGCGCCAGGCGGTAGATCATGGTCAAGATCAGCGTGCGGATCTGAAAGCCGTCCACATCCGCATCGGAACAGAGGATGATCTTATTCCAGCGCAGATTGTTCAGATCAAAGGCGTTCAGATCCTTGACCTTTTTCATGTCCACCTCCACGCCGCAGCCCAGCACCTTCATCAGATCCGTGATGATCTCGCTTTTGAAGATTTTTCCGTAGTCGGCCTTGAGGCAGTTCAAAATTTTGCCGCGCACGGGCATGATGCCCTGGAACTCCGCATCCCGGCTCAGCTTCACGCTGCCCAGGGCGGAGTCGCCCTCCACGATGTAGATCTCCCGGCGGGACACGTCCTTGGTGCGGCAGTCCACAAATTTCTGTACCCGGTTGGCAATGTCGATGGTGCCGGAAAGTTTCTTTTTGATGTTCAGCCGGGCTTTCTCGGCACTTTCGCGGCTGCGCTTGTTGATCAGCACCTGCTCGGCAATCTTTTCCGCATCGAAGGGATTTTCGATAAAATAGATCTCCAGGTTCGAGCGCAGGAACTCCGTCATGGCCTCCTGGATGAATTTGTTGGTGATCGCCGTTTTCGTCTGGTTTTCATAGCTGGTCAGCGTGGAAAACGAACTGGATACCATCACCAGACAATCCTGCACATCGTTCCAGTTGATTTTGCTCTCGCTCTTTTGATACTTCCCCTGGTCGCGCAGATACTTGTCGATGGCGGAGACAAAGGCGGACTTGGCCGCCTTTTCGGGGCTTCCGCCGTGTTCCAGCCAGGAGGAGTTGTGGTAATATTCCGTCACGGCAGTTTTGTTGGAAAAACACAGCGCGCAGGAAAGCTTCACCTTGTATTCCGGCTTGTCCTCCCGGTCGCGCCCCCGGCGCTCGGCTTCCCAGAAGATGGGCGCCGTCAGGCTCCCTTCGCCGGAGAGTTCTGCCACATAGTCCTGAATGCCGTTTTCATAAAGATAATCCACTGTTTCAAACGAAGCGCCCCGCTGGTCGCGGAAGCGGAACGTAATCCCGGCGTTCACCACTGCCTGGCGCTTCATCACATCCATGAAATACTCCGCCGGAATGGCAATGTCCGTGAACACGTCCAGATCCGGCAGCCAGCGGATGCGGGTTCCGGTGCGTTTGCGGCTCAGGGGCTTTTTGCTCAGCCCCCCCACGTTCTCGCCCCGCTCGAAATGAAGGGAATACTCCTGCCCGTCGCGCCAGGCCGTCACATCCATGGTGCGGGAGGCGTACTGGGTGGCGCAGGAACCCAGGCCGTTCAGCCCCAGGGAATATTCGTAGTTGTCGCCGCCGTTGGTGTTGTATTTTCCGCCGGCGTACAGCTCGCAGAACACCAGTTCCCAGTTGAACTTTTCCTCCTTGGGGTTCCAGTCCACCGGGCAGCCGCGGCCCTGGTCCTCCACCTCGATGGAGTGATCGGCGTAGCGGGTGACGGTAATAAGACGGCCGTAGCCTTCCCGCGCTTCGTCGATGGCGTTGGATAAAATTTCAAACACCGCGTGCTCGCAGCCGTCCAGCCCGTCGGAGCCGAAGATCACGCCGGGGCGCTTGCGCACCCGGTCGGCACCCTTCAGCGCGGCGATACTTTCGTTGCCGTAAGATTTTTTCACGTTTGCTTCTTCCTTCCCTTGGAAACGGCGGCAGCGTTTGTCTGCGACACGTCCCGCCGGAATTCGATATAATTTCAGTATAATAGTATATACCAAATGCAAAACTTTCACAAGGCACAAGAAGGGCGAAAAAATGAGGTTCCTGGCCGGCTCCCTTTGGCGCAATCGCTGTGCCGGAGGCAAAAAACAGCCCCCGGCGGGAGCAATGCTCCCGCCGGGGCTGTCGTCTACACAGGTTATGAAAGGGTGCGGTTGCCGGGGTACGTCCAACGGGTATCCCTGACCAGGTTCAAAACAAGTCTTTCCGCACAAAGCGCATCCGCTTCTATCTCCGTGATAGGGATACGCAGGCCGCCTTTTTCAGAACGGCGTCTACACCGAGGCACATCAGCGCAAAGCGGCCCGTCACAGGTGGCCTTTCCGATGATCCCGATTACGGCAGCGTTCCCCGATTCCGGCGGCGGCAATCACCGTGGCAGAATGCATTCAATGATCCTCCGCCGTTTTTTGCTCCGCCCCAGCGGGCCGGGCTACTATGTTTTATTTTTTAATTGCATAGACAATGTATTTCAGCCCCAAATACCAAAACAGAAACATACCAATCACAGCAATTGTTTTTGCTAAAATGATTAAAGCAATATAAATTGCACCATTCGGGCTTTGTTCAAAAGTCAAGCATGACACATGATAACTGGCTTCCAATATATCAGGAATAAAGAACACGATTACGCCTAAAACAACCCAGACCGCTCCGATAAGTATTTTCGCTATTTCATTTTTAGCCAATCCCTTTTTCATTTTTACACCTCCGTGAAAACAATCATTTATTACTTTATTTGGGGTTGCTCCCCCCAGCAGTTCTTAAATTGGAACTGCCGGGGGGATTTTCAAGCTATTAAACAAACTATTTTGAGGCCATCTTAAATGTACACACTTTTAAAATCGATATCTACCGGAATATACATGGTAATTTTCTCCCGGTTCAGTTCCTGTGTCGGCTTCCCGGTCAAAGTTCGATAAAGCACCTGATCTGCCGTATACACCTGATATTTGCCACGGTACATGATCTTTGCTTTTTTCCCTGTCGGAACATTAATTGTACACGAACTACTTACCGAAACGTTTTGTCCGACAGTATAACCAAATGCTGCCGTAAGCACCCCATCAGATGCACTCACATTCGCACTTGCCTCAACGGAAAATCCATAGCTGAATTCTTTCGTTGCTTGCCCGCCTGGTCCCACACTTGCATCAAAAGTCGGCCCTTCTTTCCATGCTCCGCGCCCCTGAATACTACCCTTCTTGATATTTTCGATTTTGTAAATCGTTGAGGGGGTCGGAGCTTTGCTTGGCGCATCTACCGCCATTGCCGGATTTGAACGCATAACTGACATTTTTCGTGCATCGGACAGAATTAGCCGATGCACTGGCGGAATCCACCTGCTTATACCCCAAAATGCCCTTTTCGTACAGTACCAGGCTCAATTCCGTTTTAGTGGCTTCTTTCGGTCCGGTCACCGTAGCAGAGTATTGAGTCTGTGAAATTCGAGCTGTTATGGAAGTATTATCCGTATTCCACGGGCGGCTATCAGATGCAAGTGCGCTGACGGACAGGGTCAGCGCCATGGCAATTGCCATGGCCAGGGCCATCAGGCGGTGGTAGGTGGTGTGCATTTGTGTTTTCATACGTTATAACCTCTCTCTGATTAAATTGGGGGATCGACTGTTTTGCTTTCAACCGTTCCCTCTACTTCTAATACAATCGAGCGGCCCAAAAACGACAGCATTTTTGAAAAAAATGCTGCGTTTTGCAATCTTTGGATGTCTCCACAATTTTCAGGTCCAATTCTTGTGCAAAAAAACAGAGCCGGGGTGGATTTCCTGCCGCCCCGGCTCTGCCGTTTTGACTCGATATTTAATAAATATTGTCCGCAATCTGAAACACCTCGGATTCCGGTAAAATGGCATTGATATACAAATTGTGTTCAATACCACCCGCAATCCAGGAAAACATATAGCCGTCGCCGTCCTCAAACGTACCCAGCCATGCTTCGCCGTCTCCATATTCGACCTGCCGGAAATATGTGTGCTCCGTATCCGACTGCACAACAGAAGCCCCCTCTGCAACCCACACATCAATTGCAATAAAATATCCCTCTTCATTGGCATAATATTTTCCAAAACTGTTATCAAATTCATAGGAATCTGCCTCAGAATACACAAACCCCTCCGGGATATAATGGGGGCCGTAGCCTTCCGGCAGCGCGGTCAGGGGATGCCCCTCCACTTCATAGCGGATGCTCATGTTCCGCTGCCCCCACTCCACCAGGGTGTTTTTTACCGCCAGGCGCAGCTCTGCGGACACCGTCAGCGTGCCCACAGCCAGGGCCGCCAGCAGCGCGGCCACCACCAGGATCCGCCGCAAACGCCGCCAGGACATCCGGGGCAGGTTCCGCTCCTCCCGGATCCGCTGCC
>CALDMR010000043.1 GCA_937915065.1 uncultured Clostridia bacterium | reverse complement strand
ACTTTAATTTTGCTTATACAGGAGGAAATATACTATGAAAGCAACGGGAATCGTGCGCCGTATCGATGATTTGGGGCGCGTTGTAATCCCAAAGGAGATTCGCCGCACCATGAGGATCCGCGAAGGAGATCCGCTGGAAATTTATACGACAAAAGAGGGCGAGGTGATCTTCAAAAAGTATTCTCTCATGGGGGATATGGACGATTTAGCCAACCAGTTCTGCGATGCGCTGAGCAAAAATGTCAGCAGCATTGTGGCCGTAACGGATCGGGACACGATCATCTCCGTGGCCGGCGGCGGCAAGCGCGAACTGCTGGAAAAGCGCATCAGCAGCGAACTGGAGCGGATTCTGGAAGACAGGCGGCTGTATCTCGGCAGCGACGCCGCTCCCATATCTGCCGCCGAAGGGAACGATAAGTACACTGTATATCTCGCCGCGCCGATCCTGTCGCAGGGCGATGTGATGGGCTCTGTCCTTTTTATCACGGACACCGCAAGCCAGACTGCCGGCGAAACGGAACGGGCCCTGGCGGAAACCGCGGCCATCTTCCTGGGCCGCCATATGGAAAACTGAAACAAGCGCCATGCAGGATTTACCTGCATGGCGCTTTTCTTCAGGCGTCGTCCCGCCGTGCCGCACGCTTTCGCTTTTTCACACACTCTGTCAGCAAATATTCGATCTGACCGTTGATGGAGCGGAAATCGTTCTCTGCCCAGGCCGACAGATCTTCCCACAGCTGGGGTGAAATCCGGAGCAGGATCTGCTTCTTTCCTTTTTCCTTCTGTTCCAAAGCGATCCCCCTTTTCTTCCCTGTCAGTTTAACAAATTTTTTACCCCATTGCAAACGGGAT
Organism: uncultured Clostridia bacterium; assembly: GCA_937915065.1. GTDB lineage: Bacteria > Bacillota > Clostridia > Oscillospirales > Oscillospiraceae > Pseudoscillospira. The sequence continues at coordinate 1,082 of CALDMR010000043.1, read as the reverse complement.
CAATACAAGCTGCCGGAATTCACGATCGGCTGGGCGTCCTTGCTGCCGCACAGCACCACCAGCAGATTGGAAATCATCGCGGCTTTGCGCTCCTCGTCCAATTCCACCACGCCGTCCTGATCCAGCTTGTCCAGCGCCATGGTCACCATGCCCACGGCGCCGTCTACGATCATTTTGCGCGCATCGATAATGGCAGCCGCCTGCTGACGCTGCAGCATGGCCGCGGCAATCTCCGGCGCATACGCCAAATGAGTGATACGGGCCTCCAGCACCTCCAGGCCGGCAATCTCCACCTTTTTCTGGATCTCGCCTTTAAGCTGCTCTGCCACCTCCTGGCTGCTGCCCCGCAGGGACATTTCATCGTCGCCGTCGACGATATCATAGGGATACAGGCGCACAATGTTGCGCAGAGCCGAGTCTGCCTGAATGGACAGGAAGTCCATGTAATTGTCCACGCTGAAAACGGCCTTGGCCGTATTGACTACCCGCCAGATAACCACGATGCCGATCTCGATCGGGTTGCCCATGGCATCGTTGATTTTTTGCTTGCCGTTGTCCAGGGTGATTGCTTTCAGGGAGACCGCTTTCCCCGAGGCCCGGTCGCCCTTCTTCCGGGGTTTTCCGTCCGCTTTGCCCGCCGTCTGCTCCGCCGCATCCAAGGCGTTCATCGCCGTGGGATTCACCGCCGAACAAAACGGATTGACAAAGTAGAACCCCGCGCCCTTCAGCGTGCCGTAATACTTGCCGAATAGGGTCAGCACCAGCGCCTCGTTGGGCTTGACCACTTTCAGGCCGCACAGGATCACCACCCCTGCAATGGGGAGCAGAATGCCAATTCCCAGCAGCACGCCTCCGAACAGCGCTTCCATGGCGCTCCATGCCTCCCCCAGATTCACCGCGCCCGCAATGATCAGCGGAACGCCAAGCACCAGCAACACAATACCCAGGATCAGCAGCGGCACGCCATATTGCCCGCCGCCGATAACCTTTTCTTCATATACCACGTTTTTCTCTTCCATCATTACAGTCTCCTTGTATTATAGAGTAGTAGTTATTAGAGCCCCTCTCCAAGGGCTGTGCTA
>CALDMR010000042.1 GCA_937915065.1 uncultured Clostridia bacterium | reverse complement strand
TAAAAGGAAAACCACCAGTCCTCTTTAGAACAGAACTGGTGGCATAGGGTATTTTGTGTCTACTAACTATTGACTACTTCAGACAATAGTCCGGGCGGCTTTGCGCTTCAGCAAGTCTCACGCTTCATTGTTTTTTCCCGCGGCCAGCAGCGCTTTTTGGATCTGCACCTTCAGCACAAGGCCGAAGCCCCACACAAAACTGCCGCACAGCAGGGTCAGCGCCATTTGCGCCGCCGTAACTGCCAGCACCTTTGTCAGCGTCAGTGTCATCACGATCCCAACCAGGATCAGAACATCCGTCAAAACACCAAAAAGGCGAAGCTGTTTTTTTGTTTGAAAAAGCTGGAGAGCCGCCTGTTCCCCCTGTTCCCTTTTTTCCTGATCCGTCATTTTTCTGGCATATAACAGTTCTGAAACCTGAACGCCCAGGGCAGCGCACAGCGGTTCATACAGGGACAAATCCGGCATGGTTCTTCCCGTTTCCCACCTGGAAATCGATTTATCGCTGACGCCCAGCCGCTCTGCCAGCTGCGTTTGGGTCAGTTCCTTTTCTTTTCTGCACGCAGCAATAAACTTGCCGATCTCTTTCTGATCCATCTTGAATCCACTCCTTTCCCGCTTTCAAAATTGTACATCACTGGGGCCGCAGCGTCCAGGACAGAAAGCGAGAATGGCCGTACCCCTGCAAAAAGCACCCGCCGGGTCTTGCCCTGCGGGTGCTTTTTGTTGGCGCCGGAAGCTGTCAGGATGCGTCCCGGTTCCGTTTCTTTTTCAGGGTATACCGGCCCACCCAGAAGGCGGCATATATACCATAAACCGCAAAGGCCACCGCCTGCCAGAAGTAAAGCTGCTTGGCCACAGGATCCTCCGAAGTGTAGAGGGTCACGGACGAGCCATCCTCATAAAAAATCTTGAGATCGCGGATATCCCGCACCGAAGTGACTTCATATGTCAGGCCCACCTCGTCTCCGGGCTGGGGCTGGGGCTCCATGGCCAGGAATGTTTCCGTGGGCAGGGTGTATTTAACGGAGTTATCCTCCAGGCACAGGGCCAGGCGATAGCCGTCAAAGGCCTCCTGCACCCGCTCCACCGTGCCGCGCATATCCGCGGTCAAAGGCGTGCGGAAATGGCCGGGCAGCCACCAGGATATCACCGCCAGTACCAGCGCCCCCGCGATCAGCCCCATGGCCAGATGAAAATCGGCGCGGTTGTTTTCTGTAATCCATTTCATGCTCAGCGCACCTGTCCCTTTCCACGAACTTCATATTTATAGCTGGTCAGCTCCCGCAGGCCCAGAGGTCCCCGGGCATGCAGCTTCTGGGTGGAGATGCCGATCTCCGCCCCCAGGCCGAACTCCCCGCCGTCGGTAAAGCGGGTGGAAGCGTTGACATACACCGCCGCCGCATCCACTTCCCGCAGGAATTTTTCCGCAGTGGCTTCATTCTCCGTCACAATGCACTCGCTGTGCCCGGTGCCGCAGCGGCCGATAAAGGCAATGGCCTCCTCCACATTCTTCACGGCGCGGATGGCCAGGATATAGTCGTTATACTCCTTGCCCCAATCTTCTTCGGAAGCATGCTCCGCCTGCCGCAGCAGCGGATAGCAGGTTTCATCCGCCCGCAGGATCACGCCCTTTTCCCGCAGCTTCTCCTCGGCCATGGGCAGGAAATCCCGGGCCACCGCCTCGTGCACCAGCAGGCACTCGCAGGCATTGCACACCGAGGGGCGGGATGTTTTTGCGTTATACAAGATTTCCGCCGCCATGGAAAGGTCGGCGTCCTGATCCACATAGGTGTGGCAGGGGCCCGCTCCGGTTTCGATGACGGGCACAGTGGCATTGCGCACCACGCTTTGGATCAGCCCCGCTCCGCCCCGGGGGATCAGCAGATCCACGCCGCCGTTGAGCCGCATCAGCGCCGTGGCCGTTTCCCGGTCCGTATCTTCGATCAGCTGCACGCAGTCCGTCGGCAGGCCCGCCGATGCAACGGCCCGCCGCAGGGTTGCCGCCACCGCCATATTGGAGCGGATCGCCTCCTTGCCGCCCCGCAGGATCACAGCGTTTCCGCTTTTCAGGCACAGGGCCGCGCTGTCTGCCGTGACATTGGGCCGCGCCTCGTAAATCACAGCAATCACGCCGATGGGCACCGTCCGCTTGGTCAAATGCAGGCCGTTGGGCCGGTCGCTTTCCTCCAGCACCCGGCCCACAGGGTCGGGCAGCGCCGCCACAGCCCGGAGCCCGCCTGCCATACCGGCAATCCGCTCCGCGCTCAAGGCCAGCCGATCCAGCAGCGCTTCACTCAGCCCCCCGGCCCGGCCCGCTGCCAGATCCTTTTCATTTTCCGCCAAAATGGCGGCGCTGTCCTGCTCCAGGGCCGCGGCTGCCGCCAGCAGCGCCCGGTTTTTCGTCTCCGTGTCTGCCAGGGCCAGCACCCGGGCCGCCGCCTTCGCCCGGCCGGCCAGGGCCGTTACATCATAACTCACGCCAGTTCCTCCTTTGCGCAAAACAAAGTGCCAATATCCCGCCCCTCCAACAGGGCGTACAAATTGTCACAGGGCGTACCGTTGATCACATAAGTGTCCACGCCGTGGGCCGTGGCAATCTTCGCCGCATGGATCTTGGTGGCCATGCCGCCGGTTCCCCGGGCGCTGCCCGCGCCGCCGGCCATGGCTTCGATCTCCGGCGTGATCTCCTCCACCACACTGATGCGGCGGGCATCCGGGTTCTTCTTCGGATTGCCGTCGTACAGCCCGTCGATATCCGTCAGGATCACCAGGGCATCCGCCCCGATCAGGGCCGCCACCTCGGCGCTCAGGCAGTCGTTATCGCCGTGAATGATCTCTTCCACCGACACGCTGTCGTTTTCATTCACGATGGGCAGCGAACCAAAGGCCAGCAGCTTTTCAAAGGTGTTCAGCAAATGGCTCCGGCGCTCCCCGTCGGCCATGTCGCTGCCGGTCAGCAGCATCTGGGATGTGATCTTGGAGTATTCAGAAAAGAGTTTATCGTACAGAAACATCAGCTCGCTCTGTCCCACAGCGGCGGCCGCCTGGCGGCCGGGCACATCAGCGGGCCGCTCCGGCAGCCCCAGTTTTCCCACGCCCACGGCAATGGCGCCGGAGGACACCAGCACCACCTGCACACCGGCGTTGGAAATATCGGAAAGCACTTCCACCAGCCGGGAAAGGCGGCGGAAATTGATGTTGCCCGTGGCATAGGTCAGCGTGGATGTGCCCACCTTGACCACCAGGCGCTTGATCTGCTTTTTCATTGCGTTTCACCCTTCAGTGCATAAAATTCCAAATATCATTATATCGGATCGCCGCAGGGTTTTCAATGAAAAAATCTATTAAGAAACGCCCCGCAAGATACCGGAAAGGGCATGGTTTTCCAGCACCAAAAAAACACATGGCCGGAACATGATGTTCCGGCCATGTGCCTTTGCAGTGTTCAAATTTTCATCCGGCTTTGCCCCGCACGTTCAGTCAGGGCAGCGCGCAGCATTCCGTTTTCAGCCTTCCTCGATGGCGGCCTGAGCGGCGGCCAGGCGGGCAATGGGCACACGGAAGGGAGAGCAGGACACATAGGTCAGGCCCACCTTGTGGCAGAAGCGGACGGAAGCGGGATCGCCGCCGTGCTCGCCGCAGATGCCCAGCTTGATGTCGGGGCGGGTCTGGCGGCCCAGCTCAGCAGCCATCTTGACCAGCTTGCCCACGCCGTTCTGATCCAGCTTGGCAAAGGGATCGTTCTCATAGATCTTCTTGTCATAGTATGCGCCCAGGAACTTGCCGGCGTCGTCGCGGGAGAAGCCGAAGGTCATCTGGGTCAGGTCGTTGGTGCCGAAGGAGAAGAACTCAGCTTCCTTAGCGACCTCGTCGGCGGTCAGCGCCGCGCGGGGGATCTCGATCATGGTGCCGACCTTATAGTGCAGCTCTGCACCGGCCTCGGCGATCACGGCGTCTGCCGTTTCCACGACCACGTCCTTGACATACTTCAGTTCCTTGACCTCGCCCACCAGGGGAATCATGATTTCGGGCACGATCTCCCAGTCGGGATGGCGCTTCTGCACGTTCAGCGCAGCCTTGATGACGGCCTTGGTCTGCATCACGGCAATTTCGGGATAGGTAACGCACAGGCGGCAGCCGCGGTGACCCATCATGGGGTTGAATTCATGCAGGGAGGCAATGATATTCTTGATCTCCTGCACGCTCTTGCCCATATCAGAAGCCAGCTTGGCAATGTCGGCCTCGTCGGTGGGCACAAACTCGTGCAGCGGGGGATCCAGGAAGCGAACCGTCATGGGGCGGCCTTCCAGGGCTTCGTACATGCCCTCAAAGTCGCTCTGCTGCATGGGCTCCAGCACGGACAGGGCCTCCTCGCGCTGCTCCACCGTGTCGGAGCAGATCATGCAGCGGATGGCGGGAATCCGGGCTTCATCGAAGAACATATGCTCCGTGCGGCACAGGCCGATGCCCTCAGCGCCAAACTTGACGGCCTGAGCGGTATCGTGGGGGTTATCAGCGTTGGTGCGAACCTGCAGGCGGCGGTATTTGTCCGCCCAACCCATCACGCGGCCAAACTCGCCGCCGATGGTGGCATCCACCGTGGGCACAGCGCCGGCATAGATGGTGCCGGTGGAGCCGTCCAGGCTGATCCAGTCGCCCTCGACATAGGTCTTGCCCGCCAGCTCGAACTTCTTGTT
>CALDMR010000041.1 GCA_937915065.1 uncultured Clostridia bacterium | reverse complement strand
TTTCCTACCAGGGGCTCTTTTTTGTACTGTCTGCACAATCTGGGGCAGTTCACTCGCCAGGCGAGCGGAGGTTTTTTCATATTCTGTTCAGTTGCCGCACTCAATGGAAATCTGATTGAAGGTGTGCAGCAGATCGTCGATCTGATAGTTTGCCTTACCGTTGGGGCCGGAGTCGATCACGCAATGCCCCTTATCCATCATCAGCAGCCGTGTGCCGTATTCCACGGCAAAGCGCAGATTGTGGGTCACCATAATGGCGGACAGCTTTTTTTCCTTGATGATGCGGTCTGTCAGCTCCATCACATTTTCGCTGCTTTTGGGATCCAGCGCCGCCGTGTGCTCGTCCAGCACCAGCAATTCAATGGGCGTCATGGTGGAAATCAGCAACGCCAAAGCCTGACGCTGGCCGCCGGAGAGCACGCCCACCGGCAGATCGATCTTATCCTCCAACCCCAGGCGCAGCAGCTCCAGCTGGGATTTATAATAGTCCAGCTTCTTCCGGTTCACACCGGTGCCAAAGCCGAAGGCCTTCCCCTTGTTATCTGCCAGAGACATATTTTCCAAAATTGTCATGGAAGGGCAAGTTCCTTTGGCCGGGTCCTGGAATACGCGCCCCAAAAAGGCCGAGCGCTTATATTCTGGCAGGCGGGTAATGTCCCGGCCATGGAGCAGGATCTGGCCTCCATCCGGCATCAGCGAACCGCAGAGCAGATTCAGGGTCGTGGTCTTGCCGGAGCCGTTGGACCCCACCACGGAAATAAATTCCCCTTCGTGAATGGTCAGGGAAAAGTCATGAAAAACCTCCATTTCGCTGACCGTTCCGGCATTGAACACCTTGCGGATATGGCGCAGCTCCGCCAGCGCTTTCTGCTCAGCCATGTGCAACACTTCCCTTCTTTTTGCCCACGCGATCCGTCAGCAGGGCCGCCACAAACAGCACTGCCATTGTCAGCTTCAGGAAGGTGGCAGGCAGCCACAGCATGGCGATCAGCAGCACCGCCTTATACAGGATCGTTCCCAACAGCACTGCGCTGGTGGATTTGAATTTTTTGATGCGGCCGAATACGCTGGTACCGATGATGACCGCCGCCAGCGCCTGCACCACCATACCCGTGCCGATGGACACGGACGCGCTTTCTGCCTGCTGGGCCAGGATCGAGCCCGCCAACGCCGTGCAGCCGTTGCCAATGGCCAGGCCCATGATCTTCATGCTGCCCTGATCTTTGGCCAGCGAGGTCACGAACTGGGGATTGTCGCCGGCCGCCCGCAGAAGCATGCCGCTCTTGGTGCGCAAGAACCAATCCATCAGCAGCTTGACCACCACCGCCAGCACCGCCGCCAGGATCAGCACGCGGAAGCGGTACAGGCTTTCCGGCAGCAGCGCCACGGGAAAGGATGTGAAGATGGTGGGCTGATTATAAAACTGCAGCAGGGCGTTCCCCGCCAGAGGATTGGGCATATGAGCGCCCAAAATCAGCAAATTCAGGGACCAGCACCCCGTCATCACAATGATGCCGGAAAGCAGGTCAGTGATGCGCAGCTTCACATGGAGCAGCCCGGTAACACAGCCCGCCAGCGCACCGGCTGCAAAAGCCGCAATGCAGGCCAGCCAGGGGTTGACGCCGCCCACAATCAGCGCCGCTGTTACAGCACAGCCCAGCGGGAATGTACCATCCACCGACAAATCGGGAAAATCCAGAATTTTATAAGTAATATACACACCCATGGCCACAATGCCATAGATGAAGCCCTCTTCCAGCACATTCTGGAGCAAGGAAAATACAACGTCCATAAACGTCCTCCTGTCTGCCCCCGCCGCAGACGGGGGACATTGCCGGGAAACAGGCGTTTCCCGGCAATGGATTTGATTGATGCACAGCTCCGGGCTGTGATTTTATGCGTCGAGATTCAGCGCGCCGCTGTATTCCCCGGGCAGGGTGATGCCGAACTTTTCCAGATTGGCCGCCGAATAAACGGGACTGGTTTCCGCCACCACGGCCACGGGCAGGGTCATGATGTCCGCCTCGCCGGACAGCACCGCAGCCGCCATGCGGCCGGTCTCTTCGCCCAGGGTCACATAGTCCAGGGATTCCGCCGCCACGCAGCCATTGCGCACCTGCTCCTCCTCGGAACCGAACACAGGGATGCCTGCGGCATCTGTGGCATGCAGCAGGGTGGACAGGTTGTTGACCACATTGTTGTCGGTAAAGTTGTTCACGCAGTCCACACCCTTGGCCACCAGGGTGGCAGCGCCGGAAGCGACTTCGGATTCATTGGTGATGCCCACGGCTTCAATGGTAAATCCGTAGTTGGGCGCCAGTTCCTGGAAAGTCTTGAGGTGGGCCAGGGAGTTGGGTTCGCTGGTGGTATACAGGATGCCGATGGTATCTGCCTCGGGCAGCAGGGCGCGGATCATCTGCATCTGTCCCTCCAGATTCAGCGCGTCCTTCGTGCCGGAAGCGCCGGTCTGGGGATTTTCCAGATCTTTGGCCAGGCCGGAGCCGATGGGATCGGAAGCTGCGGCATAGATCACAGGCACGCCATCGTCCTTAGCGGCAGCGTAGCAGCTCATGGCCGCAGGCGTTGCAATGGCGATCAGCATATCGCAGGAAGACGCCATGGTTTTGGCCATCATATCGCCGTCGGCCGCATTGCCGTTGGCGTTCTGGAACTCAATCGACACGCCGTTCTGGCCGTCAACATAGCCGGCTGCCTCCAGCCCTTTGAGCACGCCTTCATAGCAGTTATCCAGAGAAGGATGGGGCGCATACTGCAAAACGCCGATTTTCACGCCGTCTGCCCCAGTTTCATTTCCGGCGGAACCGGTTTGGCCATTGCCGCCGCAGGCGGCCAGAGACAGCGCCATTACACCGGCGCAGGCCAGAGCCATCAGTTTCTTCATAGTGTTCTTTTTCATAATCAGTTCTCCTTTGATTTGAATTTGGATGGCAGATGGAGAAAAGCTGTCGCCGGCAGGCTTTCAGAATAAAGAAAAACAGCCCCTGCCCCAACCATGGGACAAAAGCCGCCTTGCTTCTGCGATACCACCCAAATTGGCGCCTTGCAGCGCCCCCTCGCTACACGTACCATCATACGTGCCCCGGTGGATAACGGGTGGGAACCCGTCGGCGTCTACTAAGGGCCCGCGCCCCGTTCAAGCCGCCCTCAAAAGTCCATTCAGCAGGTTCCTCTGGCCTTGCTCCCACTGCTCAAGGCTCGCTGTGCATCGGAAAGATCTGCCTACTTCTCTTTCTCAAAGGTTTGGTTTGTTTCCTTGTGTGCTTTAGTATACTAAACCACCTGCCTTTTGTCAAGGGCTATTTTATCTTTTTTAGCCGCCGCGCAAAGGCCCCGGCGAAAACGGCTTTTCGCCGCTTCCGCTGGGGCCGGTCTTTTTCATAAACGGAATTTACTGCATCAATTCGCACACCAAATCAGCGTATTCCGAAGGATTATCCAGCGTCAGGCCGGCAATCAGCTTGGCCTGGGCCAACAGGATCTTTGCATATTTGGCGGCCTTATCCTGCTCGCCGGCATTGATGGCCCCTTCCAGCGCCTTGAACGCGCTGTGATTGGGATTCAACTCCAGCACGCGCTCGGCTTTCACCGCCATATCGGGCTGGACGGCGGCCATATACTTCTCCATCTCGAAGCTGATGCCGCCCTCGGCAGTCAGGCACACCGGGTGGTTCACCAGCTTTTTGGACAGGCGGGCCTCCTTGATCCGGTCGCCCAGGGGTTCTTTCACGAAGTCCAGCACGGCGCTGTGATCGCCCTCTGCTTCCTCCGCCTGCTGATTCTCCAGGCCCAGATCATCGTTGAGCACGCTGCGGAATTCCTTTTCGGCATAGGACTGCAAAGCTTCGGCCAGGAACTCGTCAGCCTGCTCGGTGAAGTACAGAATCTCCATGTGATTCTCCTTCACCAGCTCCGTCTGGGGCAGGGCGTCGATGGCATCCGTGTTGACGCCGGCAGCATAGTAGATATATTTCTGCTCTTCCCGCATGCGGGCAGTGTATTCGGACAGGCTGGTCATCTTCTTTTCCGTGGAAGAGTAGAACAGCAGCAGATCCTGCAGCTCTGCCTTGTTGGAGCCGTAGTTTTGCAGGATACCGTATTTCAGATCCAGGCCGAAATTGGCAAAGAATTTTTCGTAGTCTTCCCGGTTCTCGCGCATCATTTTGGCCAGTTCTGCCAAAATCTTCTTTTTCAGGTTGTTGGCAATCACCTTCAGCTGACGGTCATGCTGCAGCATTTCGCGGGAAATATTCAAAGATACATCGGGAGTATCCACCACGCCCTTGACAAAGCGCAGATAATCGGGCAGCAGATCGGCGCAGTTTTCCATGATCAGCACGCCGCCGGAATACAGCTGCAGCCCCTTCTTATAATCCTTGCTGTAAAAATCATAGGGCGTTTTTCCGGGAATGAACAGCAGCGCCTTATACGTCACCGTACCTTCCACGGAAACGGGCAGCGTGCGCTGGGGCGGCACATAATCAAAGAACTTGTCCTGATAGAATTTGCTGTATTCTTCCTCCGTGACCTCTCCCTTGGGACGCTGCCACAGGGGCACCATGCTGTTAATCGTCTCCTCGACTTTCACATCCTCGTATTCAGGATGATCGTCGGGACTGCCCTCCTTGCGCTGGTGCTTGGTGACTTCCATGCGGATAGGATAGCGGATGTAATCAGAGTATTTGCGAATCAGCTCCGTCAGCTTGTACTCCTGCAGGAACTCAGAGTAATACTCGCCCTCGTTGTCCGCCTTAATATGCATGACGATATCGGTGCCCACGCCGTCACGGGTGGTCTCGGTGACCGTGTAGCCGTCCACACCGGAGGACTTCCACTGCCAGGCCTGCTCCTCGCCGTACTTTTTGGTGGTCACAGTGATCTCGTCGGCCACCATGAAGGCAGAGTAGAAGCCCACGCCGAACTGGCCGATGATATCCACATTCTCGCTCTTCTCCTCCTTCTCGGCCATTTCCTGGCGGAAGCGGTAAGAACCGGAAGAGGCGATCACGCCCAAATTGTTCTCCAGATCCTCTTTATTCATACCGATACCATTATCGGTAATGGTCAGGGTGCGTGCATCGGGATCGGCCTTGATTTCGATCTTGAAATCGCCGCGGTTCATGCCCACCTGATCGTCCGTCAGGGCCAGGTAGCACAGCTTGTCCTCTGCATCGCTGGCGTTGGAAATAATCTCCCGCAGGAAAATCTCCTTGTGGGTGTAAATCGAGTTGATCATCAGATCCAGCAGCCGTTTGGATTCCGCCTTAAACTGTTTTTTTGCCATCGTCACATCGACCTCCGTTGTAATTGCGCGCCCGGGAAGTGGCAGATCCGGCGGGCGTAGATCCATAATGTAAAGTTTTTTTGAACATTGCCCGAAAGATTTGAACTTTTCGGACACAGTGTTTATAATGGGAAAGACAAAAGGATTGCTTTAGCACTCTCATCTCTCGACTGCTAAGTATCATAGCACAATGCTTTTCGTCTTTCAATGGATGCAGGGCGAAAAAATGTAAACAATTTTTGAATTTTCCAAAATCTCACTGTGAGGTAGTTTGTATGAAAAAATGGCTGCAAAACTGGATGGCGGGCCGCTATGGCAGCGATGAACT
>CALDMR010000040.1 GCA_937915065.1 uncultured Clostridia bacterium | reverse complement strand
TACCCCTGTCCTTGTGCCGCAAATACCATTCTTTTTTGGCGGCCTTGGAAAAATCACCTCCCATAGCCTTCTGGCAATCGTCGTACTCCATACCCATGTTGACGGCGTTCTGTTCCAATGCCATCAGGATTTCACAGATCAACCGCTCTGTATAGTAGGCTTTTCGGGCCTCCGCATACTCAAAAGAGCCGGTTTCCCGATCCTTGCGGAGCATGGCGCGTATGGCCTCTAATACCTTGTTGGCAATCAGCTTGTCCGCCTCCGCGATTCCTTTCCGTCGCTGTTCCTCCACATGGGCAGGGTCGGTATCATAGAGCATGGCAAGCTGGCACTTGGCGTCCGCATACTCGTTTACCAGATCACCAATGTATTTACAGTCTGTTTTCAAGCTGCTGATAAAAGCGTCCAGTTCGGCCTTTACTTCCTCCGGCAGCAGCTTATAGGCCAGACGGCCTTTTTTCGGCATCTTTTCTTTCAGGGCAAACAGACCGGGGATAAATCGGGCCAGCCCATCCGCACTCAAAACACCGTCCAGTGAGGCGGCTCCCAGCTCATCATCCGTGATATGGCCGAAGGTTTCCCGCAGGCGCTTGTACTCGCTGGGATGAAGCCGCTCCATATATTGCTCAAACTCATCAACCAGATCAACGGCGGCTGCGGTAAGCTGCTCTCTGGCCCGCTGCTTCGCTTCACAATACGCCTGTATTTTCTCCGCGAAGGTATCACGGATCAACTGCCTGCGTATTTTATCCGGGATGCTGGGATGCACAAACGGAACCATTGTGCGCTGGTTCTTATCCCAGAACACCACATGGATGTGCGGATGACCCCGCTCATTGTGGTGGGCGGCCACCCATTGTAGGTTCTGAACCCGGATTCCATTATACTTTGCCAGCGTTAAAATATGACGCTCCATGTAGTCCTCCCAGGCTTCATGATCGGTCAGCCCCAGCTCGGCCGCTGTTTCCGGGGAAAAGGAGATAATTCCCCGATACATATTCACACGGCGGTAGGACAGCTCCCGCACCAGACGGGCCGCCTCCTGCCAGGTGGAGAACTCCCGCACCTCGCCAGGTTCCAGTTTTCCGAACAGGCCGTGGCGCATCCCCTCATTCTTTACCGCGCCGGGACGGGTGGCAATATAGCCGATGTGGGCATAGTTGCACTTGGGCGTCTTTTTCTGATTGGGGTGCCGGTGGCGCTGCTTATAGATCAGGATTGACACGGCGGCCCCCTTGAACAGCCTGAATCGCCTTTTTCATTTCCTCGTCATCCAGAAAAATACGCAGAGCGTCGGCGTTCTTTTGGTTTGCAAACGCCAACGCCTCTTTTCTGGCCGCCGCCTCGATCTTCTCAAAAGAGGAATAGCGGTCCCGGTCGATCAGGTCTGCAATAATGGCGATATTGGCATAGTAGCCTGCGGCGGATATGATTGTCAGGCGGTTGATAAGTCCGGCCAGCCGGTTTCCCAGCCCCTTGATCTGGCCGCTGAGTTCCTGCCGGATCACGCCGCTTATCATGTCGATGTT
>CALDMR010000039.1 GCA_937915065.1 uncultured Clostridia bacterium | reverse complement strand
CAACTGCGGCCTTTCCATGGCCGATGTGGGCGCCGTAGCCGTGGCCGCCGGCCCCGGCTCCTTTACCGGGCTGCGCATCGGCGTCAGCGCCGCCAAGGGGCTGGCCTGGGCCGCAGAGCTGCCCTGCGCCGCCGTGTCCACTCTGGAAGCCATGGCCATGAATCTGGCGCACCTGGATAACACCGTGATCGTATGCGCCATGGACGCCCGGCGCAGCCAGGTTTATAACGCCCTGTTTCTGGCCCAAAACGGCACTCTGCACCGCCTGTGCGAAGACCGCGCCGTGGCCCTGGATGAAGTGGCAAAGGATCTGGCCGCTGAACAGCGGCCGAAAATTGTGGTTGGAGACGGCGCCGTATTGTGCTATAATCATCTGAGCCAGGCCGGAATTCCCTGCACCCTGGCTCCGGCCCATTTGCGCTTTCAGGACGCGGTGGGCGTCTGCCTGTGCGCAGAGCGGGCCAGCGCCGAGGACAAGCTGATTTCCGCCGCAGCGCTGCAAATTTCGTATCTCCGCCTTTCCCAGGCCGAGCGGGAAAGACTGCAAAAACAGAAAAAAGCCGAATAAAGAAAAGGAGCGTTTTTTGTTATGAACAACGAGCATCTTCATGTGATCGACCATCCCCTGGTTGCCCATAAACTGAGCGTATTGCGCGACAAAAACACCAGCACCAAGGATTTCCGCGACATCGTGTCCGAAATCGGCATGCTGATGACCTATGAAGCCACCCGCGACCTGCCCCTGACCACCAAAGAGATCGAAACGCCCATCTGCAAAGCCACTGTTCCCACGGTGGACGGCAAGAAATTCGCAGTGGTGCCCATCCTGCGGGCCGGCCTGGGCCTGGTAGACGGCGTGCTGCGCATCGTTCCCAATGCCCGCGTGGGTCACATCGGCCTGTATCGCGATGAAACGACCCACGAACCTGTGAAGTATTTCTGCAAAATGCCCAAGGATATCGCCGAGCGCGATGTGCTGATCGTTGACCCCATGCTGGCCACCGGCGGCAGCGCCGAGGCAGCCATCACCTTCATGAAGGAATATGGCTGCAAACGCATCAAGCTGATGGTTCTGCTGGCCGCGCCCGAGGGCGTGGAGCGCCTGCTGAAGAGCCACCCCGATGTGGACATCTACTGCGGCGCCGTGGACGAAAAGCTGAACGAAAACTGCTACATTGTCCCGGGTCTCGGCGACGCCGGCGACCGTATCTTCGGCACGAAATAAACCGCGGTTTTTCCGCAAAAAAGGTTCCGGTGCAGCTGCACCGGAACCTTTTCGTCTTTTTCAGTTCATACCGCTTCACAGGCTTTGCAGATACTTGATAAACTGCCGGGCGCTGCGCGGAGTGCGGCTGCCATGCTCCCGCTCCCATTGCAGGGCCAGTTTGTTCAGCCCTTCCCCCTCCTGCGCAAGCCCCTCCTGCCGGGCCAGGGCCTGCACCAGCTCCAGATACTGGCTCTTGTTCAGGCCGCGGAAAAGCACACGAATGCCGAAGCGCTCGGACAGGGCCGTGCGCTCTTCGATGGACTCGCGGATATTGATCTCGTCATCGCCGCGCTCGCTGAAGGTTTCCCGCATCAGGTGGCGGCGGTTGGAGGTGGCATAGATCACCACATTGGAGGGCCGCTTTTCAATGGAGCCCTCCAGCACTGTTTTCAGCACCGAATAGCCCACATCCGCCGTTTCAAAACTCAGATCATCAATAAACAGAATAAACTTCTGCCGCAAACCGGCCAGCCGCCGCATCAGGGCAGGAATATCCTCCAGCTGGCGTTTATCCATCTGGATGATCCGCAGGTCTCCGAAATCCGGCCTTTTCAGCAATCCCTTCCCCGTGGCCGATTTTCCGGTGCCCGCCGCACCGTAGAGCAGCATATTGTTCACATCATGGCCCGCCAACAGGGCCCGGGTGTTGTCCTGCACCTCTTTGCGCTCTTCTTCATATCCGATCAGTTCGTGCTCTTCCAGATCCGGATCCGGCACAGGCAGCAGCATGTGATCCGCCCAAGCAAAGGCCTTATAGCGGGCAAATTGCCCGGCGCCGTTTTTTTCATATTCCGCCGTCAGTCCCTCAAAGGTCAGCGTATCATCCGCCCGCCATTGGGGCAGCAGCTCTGCGCTGTCCGCCCCTGCAAACTGGCCGATGGCCCGCTTCCAGCTTACGCCGTCAACCGCAGCCAGGGCCCGGAAGGTTTCCAGATCCCGCCGGGCAGCGGCGGCCAGGGCCGGGTTGGCCCTGCCCCGGGCAGCGGCGTCGCCATAGGGCGTTTCATCATAGCGCAGATGCTCCCATAAATAGTCACCCAGGCAGTCATGCCCCGCCAGCTGCAGCTGATAAAACACATCGGCATAAGCCCGGATCAGGCCATCGCCCCTGGGCGTCTCCTCCGCCAGCTGTTCCACCAGCTTTTGCAGCGCCTTCACCGGCGGCAGGTCCAAAAAATCACGGTACGCCGACACCGCCCAAAGACGGCTGGCATATTCTTTCCAGGGCAACATAACGATCTCTTCCTTTCTGTGCGGATCGCCTTCCCGCACAACACACTACTAATGTAATAAAGTAGCACATTTTCCCCACCCATGCAATGCAGCAGCATCATAAAACAGCAATTATTTTTACATTTTTCCCGTTTTTGTCCATTTCTGACAAAAACGGAATAGCATCTTTCTTTTCTATTGCTTTTATGCTATAATAATGGCCGCAAAAATGAACAAAGGCACGACAAGGCCATGTGAAAGAGAGAGTAATTATGAGTTACGCAGACGAGATATTCCAACAGAACTGCCGCGATATTCTGGCAAACGGCGTTTGGGATACAGATCTGGCCGTGCGCCCCCACTGGGCAGACGGCACGCCGGCCCATACAGTGAAAAAATTCGGCATCGTCAACCGGTATGATCTGCAGCAGGAATTTCCCATCCTGACCATCCGCCGCACCTTTTTCAAAACCTGCATTGATGAACTACTGTGGATCTGGCAGAAAAAAAGCAACAATATCCACGATCTGAACGGCCATATCTGGGATCAGTGGGCCGATGAAACCGGCTCCATTGGCAAGGCTTACGGGTATCAGCTGGGGCTGAAGCACCAGTATCCCGAAGGCGAATTTGACCAGGTGGACCGGGTGCTTTTCGATCTGACCCACAACCCCGCTTCCCGCCGGATCATGACGAACCTGTATAATTTTGAAGACCTGCACGAAATGGCCCTTTATCCCTGCGCCTATTCTATGACTTTCAATGTTTCCGGCCGCACCCTCAACGCCATTCTGAATCAGCGCAGCCAGGATATGCTGGCTGCCAACAACTGGAATGTGGTGCAATATGCCGTGCTGGTCCACATGATGGCCCAGGTGGCCGGCCTGGAAGCCGGAGAATTGGTGCATGTGATTGCAGACGCCCATATTTACGACCGCCATGTGCCCCTCATCGAAACCCTGCTGGAACGGACGCCGAAGGCCGCCCCCGTGTTCCGCATGGATCCTGCCATTACTGATTTTTACCACTTCACCCGCGACAACTTCTCCCTGGAGGGATACGATCCCCACCCCTTTGATGAGAAGATCCCCGTGGCTGTATAAGGAGGACTGCACATGAATATGATTGTATGCGTCAGCCGCAACTGGGGCATTGGAAAAGACAACCAGCTGCTGTTTCACATTCCCGACGATCTCAAACAGTTCCGGGCATTGACCACCGGCAAAGTCGTGGTCATGGGGCACAACACCCTAAAATCCCTGCCCGGCGGAAAGCCCCTCCCCAACCGCACCAACATCGTGCTGTCCCGCGACCCTCACCTGTCGGTGGAGGGCGCCACGGTCTGCAATTCCGTGCAGGATGTACTGATTGAAGTGTCCGGCATGCCCCACAGCGATGTGTTCATTATCGGCGGCGAGGCCATTTATAAAATTTTCCTGCCCTACTGCCGCCGGGCTCTGATCACCCGGGTAGACGCCGCGCCGGAGGCCGATGCCTTCTTCCCCGACCTGTTGGAGCACCCCCAGTGGAAGATCCGCCAGGAATCAGACTTTATGGAATACGAAGGCCTTTCCTATCAATATGTGGAATATGTGAACGAAGGAACCTGACCGATGCAGACAGCCGCCCGTATAACGGGCGGCTGTCCTTTTATTTATATGCCATTGTCCAACAGGAATTGCTCGATGCGGCCATTCACATTCTCCCATTGATCCAGATTTGCGTTGTGTCCAGCGCCCTTTACGACATAGATCGGAAAGCCTGTCCGCTCGTGCCATTTCCGGTTATACTGACGCACTTTTCCGGTGCAGTCTCCTTCGCCTATCATGATCAAAACCGGACAGGATATCTCCAAATTTTGATTTTCCTCCAGCATACCCGCCATGCCAATCCCCATCAAGCGGCACAACTCACCCTTTGGATAAACAGCCATGGAGCACAGCATATTTTCATAGGCATGGGATGTTTTCGTAGCATTTTGGGCAACGCTGCGGCGCAGAACGCCGTCGGGATACAGCCGGGCCATCCACCCCACCTGCCGCAACCACCAGCGATCTAAGGCAGAATAATAGCCCTCGCCATAAGGGCAGGTGCCGATCCCCACAAAGCCGGATACCCTGTCCGGCCAGCGCAGCAGGAAGGACTGACAGATAAAGCCACCCATGGATTGCCCCAGCAGCACACAGCTTTCCAGTCCCTCTAAATCCAGAATCTCTTTCAGATCCTCCGCCGCCCCCGCACATGAAAAAGGCGTGTAAGGGCGCGATTTCCCGTGGGCCGGCGCATCCCATGCCAAAACAGTATGAAACAGGCTGAAATATGCTGTCTGTTTTTCAAAAAGGGTGTGATTCGCCAGCAGGCCATGCAGGAACACCAGGCATATTTTTTCGCTGCCGGCCTTCCGTTTCAGCCAGTAATGCACAGTCCCCCGCGGTGAAATGTACGTTTTTTCTTCCACCATAATCTCCCCCCCTTTTGGAGCGTAACACAGTCTTGCACTCTTTGCAACCGCATTACGACTTTCCCGCCGGCTTTCTTGTGTTCTGTCCCGGTTTATGGTAAACTGAAGTATCATTTTCAGGAGGTGCGCACCAGATGGGAGATCTGCATACAGACATCCGCTTTGTCAAAGGCATCGGCGAAGTCCGGGCCAAATCCCTGGCCAAGCTGGGCATTACAGATCTCGGCAGCCTCATCTCCTATTTCCCCCGGGACTGGGAAGACCGCACCGAAGTGCGCACCATCGACGGGCTGACCATCGGAGAGACCGCCTGTGTCCGGGCTATGGTAGCCGCACCGCCCGTGGCATCCCACATCCGCAGGGGCATGGATCTTTTGAAAGTCAAGGTCGTGGACGATACCAGCGCCCTTTATCTCACATTTTTCAATCAGTCCTATCTGAAAAGCGCCCTGGAAGTGGGCCAGCAGTATGTGTTTTATGGCAAGGCCGAGGGAACGCTGCTGCGCAAGCAGATGAGCAATCCGCTGTTTGAAAAGGAGGGCGCCCATCAAATTACCGGGCGCATTATGCCCATCTATCCCCTGACTGCCGGGATTAGCCAGAACACGATGCACCGCGCCGTCCGCCAGGGGCTGGACGCCTGCGAAGCCATCCTGCCCGACGTGCTCCCCGACGAGATCCGCCTGAACTACCAACTGTGCCACATTGGCTATGCCTATGAGAACATCCATTTTCCGGAATCCACGGAAGCCCTGGCCGTGGCCCGCCGCCGGCTGACCTTTGAAGAACTCTTTCTGTTGTGCACGGGCCTGCAGCTGCTGCGCCGGCGGCGGTCCGGCCTCCGGAGCCGCCCCTGTCATCCTGTGGACATGAGTCCTTTTTACCGGGCCCTGCCCTTTTCTCTGACCGGCGCCCAGCAGCGCGCCGTGGATGAAGCCATTTCCGATATGTGCGCCCGGCGCCCTATGAACCGCCTGTGTCAGGGCGATGTGGGCTCCGGCAAGACCATGGTGGCTGCCGCCTGCATTTACTTTGCTGCCCAAAACGGCTGCCAGGCCGCCCTGATGGCCCCCACGGAGCTGCTGGCCCAGCAGCACTACCATTCTCTGGCCCCCCTGCTGGAACAGCTCGGCGTTCGCTGCGCTCTGCTCACCGGCTCTTTGACTCCGAAAACCAAAAAAAGCATTCACCAACAGCTTGCCGCCGGAGAGATCGACTTCGTGGTGGGCACCCAGGCCCTGATCGCCAAAGGCGTGGAATTTGCCGCTTTGGGCCTGGTAGTGGCCGACGAACAGCACCGGTTCGGCGTAGCCCAGCGCTCCGCCCTATCCGCCAAGGCCGAAAATCCCCACATCCTGGTCATGTCCGCCACGCCCATTCCCCGGACTTTAGCGCTGATCATATACGGGGATCTGGATGTCTCCGTCATTGACGAACTGCCGCCAGGCCGCCAGACAGTGGACACCTTTGCGGTGCCGGACAGTTATCACCCCCGGGTGTACAACTTTATCCGCAAGCATGTAGCCGCAGGGCGGCAGGCCTATATCGTCTGCCCCCTGGTGGGCTCCGCCGATACCATTCCCAATGAAAAAAAGGCCGTGACAGACTACACCGCCCGCCTGCAGCAGGAGGTTTTTCCCGACCTGCGGGTCGGCTGCGTCCACGGCAAAATGAAGGCGACGGAAAAGGAAAAGGTCATGGCCGCCTTTGCCGCCGGAGCGCTGGATCTGCTGGTGTCCACCACCGTGATCGAAGTAGGTGTGGACGTGCCCAACGCAGTGATCATGGTAATCGAAAATGCCGAGCAGTTCGGCCTGTCCCAGCT
>CALDMR010000038.1 GCA_937915065.1 uncultured Clostridia bacterium | reverse complement strand
GGGCATTCTGACCGGTTCTAACGGCAAATTCTATCCCACCGGCAAGCTGACCGGCCAGGCATTTGCAAAGATGCTGCTGTGCGCTCTGGGTTACGATGCAAAGATCGAGAACCTGGAAGGCAGCAGCTGGGCTATCAACTCTGCTACCCTGGCTATCCAGAGCAATCTGGATGATGATATGGAAGAGGTTTCCTTGTCCAAGGTTCTGACCCGCGAAGAGGCTGCTCAGATGGCATTCAACACCATGAAAGCTGATCTGGTGCGCTATGCAAATAAGGGCACTAACATCACCCTGTCTGACGGCAGCCAGGTTGTGATTGGCGCTTCCGCTGCTGCAAAGATTGAAAATAAAAAGACCTCTTACAAGGCCGCTGACTATACTGCCGGCAGCCTGGATGAGACCAAGAACGACGGCATTCTGCAGTTCTGCGAAAAGCATTGCGATGATCTGCAGCTGACCGAGACTGGCCGCGACGATTTCGGCCGTCCTGCAACGCAGTGGGTTTTCGACAGCAAGAAGGTCGGTACTTATGGCACCAAGGATCCCGTTCTAACCTACACCACTACTGTGAAGGAAAAGGACATCTTCTCTGATCTGGATGCTGATGGCATTTCCGGCGCATATGCAAAGTATGTTGTCATGGATGAAATCTGGGCAGATGGCGTTCAGGTTGCAAAGGCTAAAGCAAACAGCGCGACAGACCATGTTTCTGATACCAGCCTGAGCACTCGCGACGCCGCTTATGATAATTCCGTTGTGATTGCTAAGGGCGATAAGAGCAATACCGTGGGTACCGGCGAAGGCGTGACCGTTGAGATTTACAAGACCTCTGCGCCCAACCACTACACCATGGTTGTGATCCATGAGTATCTGGCAAAGGTTACTTCTGTTACCAAGGCTGATACGAACAAGGATGAGGGCCGTAAGATCAACCTGAATGTTGTCGGTTCCGCCAATGGTTCTTTCGAGACTGAAGAGTTTGCCAAGGGCGATTATGTCCTGGTGACCAAGGCTGGCAGCGAGATCAAGAGCGTGAAGGCTGCTGAAAAGGTTGAGAATGTGGCAGTTACCTCTTATAAGAGCGACTCCGTGACTGCTGGCGGCACTACCTATAAGTACAGCCAGATTGCCGATACCATTGAGGGCAAGGGCGCTTATGATATGAAGAGCGGCAGCAGCTATACCTTCTATCTGGATTCCTGCGGCAACATCATCAAGGGTGAGGCCTATGCTGCTACCAATGACGATTATGTCTATGTTGTGGCAGTCAGCGGTCAGCCCCAGGGCGATGCCACTGTTGAGACTCAGTATAAGAATGTCAAGTACATTGATATGACCGGCAAGGCATCCGTTGCAAAAGTTGATGCTGAGAAGGTTCCCAACCTGTGGGCCTGGTATACCATGGATGAGGACAGCGATAATGATGGTTACATGACCTTCAAGGCGGTTCCTACAACCGGCGACACCAAGCAGTTGCATGCTGCTGCTACCAAGCTGGATAAGACTCAGCCCAACATTGCAACTGGTATTTTGGCCAATGCAGATACTGTGTTTGTGCTGAACACTGCCAAGGATGAATATAAGACCTACACTGGCATCTCCAATGTGCCTGGTTACACATTCTCTTCCAGAAATGCAACTGCTGTTGTGAAGGATGGCTATGCAGTGGCTGTCTATTTGGATCTGCAGAATGCAACTGCCAGCAGCACCGGTTCCGATGATCTGGTTTACCTGCTGGATACCACGGCTGACAACACCGAGTATGATGCAACAAACAAGGTCTATCTGAAGATCTATGATGCTATTGTGGATGGTAAGATGGGCTCCATCAAGGTTGCTGAGGGCAATGTGTCTGGTGCAAACTTGACGGCTGGTCTGGTGAAGATCACTGCTTATGACAACAATGGCTACGTGAAGACTGTGGCTGCTGCTGACAGCAAGGATAATGACACTTCTGACGGTTACGCAAAGCAGACTGTTACGAAGAACGGCGCTAACACGGATAACATTACCTACAGCGATTCTACGCTGAAAGTTGCTAATGTTGCATACCTGACCACTAACGACACTGTTGTTTACATGATCGACAGCGATGACAACCTGACCGTTGGCACTGCTGAGGATCTGGTGGGCAACGCTGCTGGTGATCTGTACATCGTGTACAAGTCCAGCACTGATTCCACTGTCACCGCAATCTATTTCGATGGCACCATTGCTTGATGTTCGCTGAACAGAAAGTGTGACAAAACATAAAAGGAGCGCACCTTTTTAGGTGCGCTCCTTTTTAGTTGCTGAATAAAACAATGTAGTAATAGGTGGTTCCGTTGCTGTTGCATTGCAGTGCAGCCAGGGATTGATTGTACCAAGATATGGAGTTGTTATCCCAGGTTAAAATATTTCCGTAATAATTGTTGCCGCCCTGGGCGCAAAGGGAAGCGGTGCGGTTTTGGGGATTGAGTGCAAACATCATGTAATCGCCAACAACCAGCAGAAAAACGGGCGTTTTTTGAAAAGATAAAGTGTTTTTGTTCTCGCTCCCATATGTGCCGCTGCCGGTATAGTGTCCCATAATAATCTGGCAATTTGCTTGAGCGGCAGCCGAAGCAATGGTCTCCAGCGCCGCGTCGATCTTGCGGTTATCCTCATTAAAATCCGTCCGGAGTACCCGGTCGGCGGGTTCCCATTGGTTGAGTTGATAATTTTCTGTATAATTCAAAATAAAATCTCCATTTCGTAGTCGAATTTTGGGGCTTTTTGGGGGGCTTGCGCCCCCGGGGCCCTGAGCAGAAAACAGAACCGGGCAAAAGCTTTGCCCTACACATAGGTGTAGGGCAAGGGGTTTGTTGCACGCAGTTATGCAACCCTTTTCTTTTTTATTTTTTTGTGGGGGGTTGCGGCTTTGGTTTTGGGTTTGTTGCTGCGCGGGTGGTGCCCTCCCCCCCAGGGCTGCTCGCCCTGGAACCTCGGTCACTTTCTGCTTGTGCAGAAAGTAACCAAAGACACACTTAAGAGAAGGGGGATTGCGATTTATCTCCGCGCTAAGAGCCTCGCTTCGCTCGGTTGCGCTCCGAAACGCGCCTGCGGGCGCAGCCCCTTTCCCTTGGATTCCTTTCCCCTTGAACCGCCAAAGACGGGGCCTGCGGGCCCCTTCTTTGATCTTCCCAGGGGATATAGTGAGGAAAAGTTTCCGCATCAAGCGTCCCGAAAAAGGTAACCCAACACTCCGTCCGAATGCGGCCAAAGGCCGCAGAGCACCGCGCCAAACACGAAAAATCAATCAGCGCAGAACGGGCACATTGTACCGCCCGCTGAGCGTCAGCGGCGCAAGAGGGGAAAGGCGTGCGAAAGATGCTCCAAT
>CALDMR010000037.1 GCA_937915065.1 uncultured Clostridia bacterium | reverse complement strand
GGCGGCGGCTTCGGCGGCTCCCGGGGCGGCGGTTTCGGCGGCCGCAGATAATTTTGCCACAACAAAAACTCCCTGTTCTCCCTTGGTTTTCTTCCAAGGGAGAACAGGGAGTTTTCCCTTCTTTATTCCAAATTCATCCGCCGTTTTCGGTTGGCAGAAACGGTGAGTTTTTCCGCCAACCGCTCTGTATCGCCCGCCTCCAGCACTTCCCGATAGGCATGCAAATGTTCTTCCAACCGCCGGATGCACTGGCTCAGCGCCGGCGCATTCATGGAAAACAGTTCCGTCCACAGCGGCACATCCAGGGCCGCCACCCGGGTACAGCCCCGGAAAGACCCGCCCTCAAAACCTTTGCAGCGGAACAGATCTTCATCGTCGCAGGTGGCCACGGCAATGATATGCATCAGCTGACTGGTGTAGGCGATGATCGCGTCGTGTTCCTCCGGCGTGGTAACCACGATATCCCGGAATCCCATGTGCTGCGCCATGCGCCAAAGCAGATCGGTGTGTTCCCGGGTGCTGCGTTCACCGGGCGTGATGATAAAGTGGGCATTTTGAAACAGCGCCTGATCTGAATGCTCAATGCCGGAAGTCTCCTTCCCCGCCATTGGATGGCAGCCGATAAAATCCACATGATCCGGCAGGCAGCGGGCCGCTTCCATAATCGCCCCCTTGATCCCGCCCACGTCGCTTACCACTGCACCGGGCTTGAAATCATCCTTGAACCGCTCCAGCTGGGCAGCGATTCCCCGGGGGTTCATCGCAAAAATCACCACATCCGCCTGGGGGAGCACCTCTTCCGTCCGTTCCGCCACAGCGTCGCACACACCGTGCTCCCGAGCATAGGCCCGGGTCTTTTCGCTGCGATCCGCACCGACCACGCGAAACCCTTCAAACCCCCGCAGCGCTGCCGCCACACTGCCGCCAATCAAGCCCAGCCCCACAATCAATACCGTTTTTTCTTCTGCCATCAGATCTCGCGCCCCAAACACTGCGCCAGCGGCCGCATTTCCTGCATCAGCCGGTCAAATTCTTCAGGCAGAATGGACTGAGCCCCGTCGCACAGGGCATGGGGCGGGTCGGTATGCACCTCGATGATCAACCCGTCTGCCCCGGCAGCGATGGCAGCCTTAGCCATGGCGGGCACCATCCACGCCTTGCCGGTGGCATGGGAGGGGTCCACGATTACGGGCAGATGGGACTGCTGCTTCACTGCCAGCACCGCGCTCAGATCCAGGGTATTGCGGGTATAGGTTTCATAAGTGCGGATGCCGCGCTCGCAAAGGATCACATTGGGGTTGCCGGCAGCCATAATATATTCTGCACTCATGAGCCACTCCTCGATCGTATTGGCCAGGCCGCGCTTGAGCAGAATGGGCTTGGTGGTTTTCCCCAACTGCTTGAGCAGGTCAAAATTCTGCATATTGCGGGCGCCCACCTGGATCACATCCACGCACATCTCGAACATTTCGATGTTATCCGTGGACATGATCTCCGTCACAATGGGCATACCGGTGATCTGCCGGGCATGCTCCAGCAGTTTGATGCCGTTGTGGGCCAGGCCCTGAAAAGCATAGGGCGATGTGCGGGGTTTGTAGGCGCCGCCGCGCAGAGCGCAGGCCCCGGAGGCCTTCACCGCCTTGGCGATCTCCGCGATTTGATCCTCGCTTTCCACGCTGCAGGGGCCGGCGATCACGCCGATCTGCTTTCCGCCGATCTTGATGCCGCCCACATCGATCTCCGTATTCTGGGGATGGTATTTGCGGTTCGCCATTTTATAGGGTTCAGACACCCGCATAACACGCTCCACACCGCTGAGCAGCGAGATCTTTTCCTGATCCACCGCGGCAGCATTGCCCTCGGCGCCCAGAATCGTGCAGTCGATACCGCGGCTGACCATCATTTTCAGGCCATAGGTCTCCATTTCCTTTTTTACGCCCTCAACATCTGCCGCCGTAGCGGTGGTTTTCATTACAACAACCATGCTTTTTCCCCTTTCCGGATTTATCCTTGACATTTTGCAGGATAGTGCTATACTATGCAAACCTATCTATTCTATATGTTTTCGATAGGCCGCGCATTTCTGCTTTGATTGAGCGTTCTTTACTTTAGCACTTTTTATCATTGAAGTCAACGGTTCTGCCGCAACTTTTTTGCGAGAATAGATCCTGCTCTTCATTGACAAGGGATTCATTTTGGCATAAAATAAATAGATGTATGTGCAGGCAGAACATTTCTGCCCATACAAAATAAAGTGTCCGCCAGTCCGGCGGGCAGAACAGAAAAGGAGTGGGACATTATGGGTATTCGCACCCGGCGCTCACGAAGCCACGAACGAATGTGATCCTCTTTCTTTCCCCCAAGCAAAATGAAAGAAAAAGGAGGTTCGATCTGTGGTCGAATTAAAACACATATCCAAAACATTTCAAACCAGCGACGGCGAGTTTCAGGCCCTGAAGGATGTGAACCTGCAAATTCCAGACGGCGAGATCTACGGCATCATCGGCATGAGCGGCGCCGGAAAATCCACCCTGGTGCGCTGTATCAACATGCTGGAGCGCCCCACCGAAGGCGAGGTGCTGATCAACGGCCGCAACCTGTGCGCCATGAGCGAGCAGGAGCTGCGGGCCCAGCGCCGGGAGATCACCATGATCTTCCAGCAGTTCAACCTGCTGATGCAGCGGACATGCCTGAAAAACGTTTGCTTCCCCATGGAGATTTCCGGCGTGAAGAAGGCCGACGCCCAAAAGCGCGCCATGGAATTGCTGGAATTGGTGGGCCTGCCCGACAAGGCCAACGCCTATCCCGCCCAGCTCTCCGGCGGCCAGAAACAGCGCGTGGCCATCGCCCGTGCTCTGGCCACCGACCCC
This sequence comes from uncultured Clostridia bacterium, assembly GCA_937915065.1. Lineage (GTDB taxonomy): Bacteria > Bacillota > Clostridia > Oscillospirales > Oscillospiraceae > Pseudoscillospira. The sequence goes on along the minus strand of CALDMR010000037.1, from coordinate 6,038 downwards.
AATGTGCTGCTGTGCGACGAGGCTACTTCCGCCCTGGACCCCAACACCACCCATGCGATCCTGCAGTTGATTTCTGATATCAACAAGCGCCTGGGCATCACCGCCATCATCATCACCCACCAGATGAGCGTGATCGAAGAGATCTGCTCCCATGTGGCGATCCTGGACAGCGGCGTGGTGGTGGAAGAAGGCGCGGTGAAAGACATCTTTGCCAACCCGCAAACCGAAACAGCCAAGCGCCTGGTTTTCCCCAACGGCGAGGTACACGCCGGCCAGCTGCAGTCCAGCCGCGTCATCCGCGTCACTTTCAACGGCGGCACTTCTTACGAACCCTTGGTAGCCTCCTTGGCCATCGATTGCGGCGTGAAAGCCAATATTCTCGGCGCCGAAACAAAAAATGTCAACGGCCATGCCTTTGGCTATATGCTGCTGGGCCTGCCCGACAGCGAGATCGATTACCAGAAAGCCCTTACTTATATCCGCAGCAGCGACGGCGTGAGCGCAGAGGAGGTGCCGGACTACCATGTTTGAAGAACTGCTTGCAAACCCCGAAGTGCAGCGCCTGCTGCTTCTGAATGAAGACGGTCTGCTCTTCGCCATTTGGGAAACAGTGTATGTCACAGTGGTGTCCACCCTGTTTGCCTATCTGATCGGCCTGCCCCTGGGCGTGCTGGTGGTCACGGGCGAGGACGGCGGCGTACTGCCCCTGCCCAAACCCCTGATGAGCGTTTTGAATGTCATCATCAACCTGCTGCGCAGCGTGCCTTTCCTGATTCTGATGGTGCTGGTCATTCCCTTGTCCCGCATCATTCTGGGCACCAGTATCGGCACCGTTGCCACCATCATTCCCCTGATTGTTGCAGCCTTCCCCTTTGTGGCCCGCCTGGTGGAGGGCTCTTTGCGGGAGATCGACAAGGGCGTTGTGGAAGCGGCCCAGGCCATGGGCTGCTCCCCCCTGCAGATCATCTGGAAGGTGATGCTCCCCGAAAGCCTGCCTTCCCTGATCAACGGATTCACCACCGCCTTTATCACCATCCTCAGTTACGGCGCCATGGCCGGCGCCATCGGCGGCGGCGGTCTGGGCGCTATGGCTCTGAACCTGGGTTACCAGCGCCGTATGTTTATTATTCTTTGGGTATCCGTCATCGTTTTGGTCATTCTGGTGCAGATTTTCCAAAGCATCGGCACCCATTTTGCCATTTCTCTGGATCGCCGGACGCCCTCCACGAAGAAAAAGCGCAAGCATCGCACTGCTAAGCAGCAGTAATCCCCGCTTTCACTCCGGCCCCCTTGGCCGGCGGAAGATTTTATACACAATGAAGGAGATTTTAGCATGAAACTGAAGAAAATCACTGCGGTCGCCCTGGCGGCCGGCCTGTCCCTGGCTCTGCTGTCCGCCTGCGGCAACAGCAACGCCAACACTGGCGACAGCAGCAACGCAGAACCCGTTACGATCAAAGTCGGTGCCACCCCCGCTCCCCACGCCGAGATCCTCGAGGTGGTCAAGCCCATTCTGGCTGAGCAGAACATCAATCTGGAGATCACCGTGTTCAATGATTATGTCACGCCCAACACCGCCGTGGAGGATGGTTCTCTGGACGCCAACTACTTCCAGCACATTACTTACATGAACGGCTTCAACGAGAGCGACGGCACCCATCTGGTCAGCGTTGGCAATGTGCACTATGAGCCCCTCGGCCTGTATGCCGGCAAGACCGGCGCCATCGAAGCGCTGCCCGACGGCGCTCAGATCGCTGTGCCCAACGATACAACCAACGAAGCCCGCGCTCTGCTGCTGCTGCAGCAGGAGGGTCTGATCACCCTGAAAGAGGGCGCCGGCATCAACGCCACCAAGGCCGACATTGCCGAAAACCCCAAGAACCTCGACATTGTGGAACTGGAAGCCAACCAACTGCCCGTCCGTCTGCAGGATGTGGATATGGCCGTTATCAACGGCAACTACGCCATTGACGCCGGGCTGGATGTGGCCGACGCCCTGGCCATTGAAGACAGCGAAGGCGAAGCCGGCACGGCTTACGCCAATGTGCTGACCGTGAAGGAAGGCCGCGAGAATGATGCCGCCATCCAGGCCCTGTACGCAGCCCTGTGCAGCGACGAAGTGGCTTCCTACATGGAAGAGACTTACGGCGGCGCTGTGGTGCCCGTATTCTGAGTGCCATCTGCAATGCCCGCATATCACTAAAAAAACCGCTGTCCCGCTCTTTGGAGCGGGACAGCGGTTTTTTAATTTACAATCAAGTCTGCATAATACTGCTGCAATTCCCTGAGGTTTGCTTCATATTCTGCCACATGATCGTGTATCAAGATCATTGCGACCTGAGAGACCTCATTCGGCGGGTTAATCCATCCGCCGTGCTCCATCTCCTCCACCCGGATAAAAGGCAGGTGCAGGGGGCTGCGCATCTGGTAATAAGACAGGCTTGCGTTGTTCAAAAGCACATTTTCTTTATAGTCTACGCGGCAAAGCACATATCCCCGCTGATGCTCTGCACCAAAAGGAAAACTCAGCGCACCGCTCAATCGCTCTTCATTCCAGCGCGGCAGGGGCGCAGTCCAGCTTTTGCCCTCCTTTTCGTAAAACAGCGCACTGTTCAAACAGGCAGATGTACCATAGCGCTGATCTGTGGATGCCACTTGAATCCCATCCTGCCAAACCGGCGTTCCGTCCTGCCACTGGAACGCGTATACCAGATAAACCCGGCGATCGGGCATCACAGCATAGGTCGTCGTAGCCACCAGGTTGCGCCTGCCCGGCGAATAGGTTTCCCATGCGATGATATGACTGGGCGTTCGTTCCGCTTGGTGCCGGTGTACTTCCGGGTCAAACATCAACAGCTCCCGCCAGGACTCGATCCATATGGCATCCCGGAACAAGGCAATTTCCTCCTCGCTCAGCATGGCCAATGTTTCCTCAGGAATACCGCGTTCAACATAGATCATAGCGCTTTCTGTTTCCTCCGGGAACTCCGATGGAAATTCGGCCACCGGTACGCCCGCATAAGCCGCCGTGGGAACAGGCTCATAAGGTTCTGCCTGCAGGATCAGGTGATTGGCATTCACGCACCCCAGCGCCACCAGCGCCGCCGTTCCAGCCACATATAAAACCGAGATCACTGCCCCCCGCAGGCGCACCGGCGCATCATGCAAATAGTATCCCGTATTTCCCAGCAGGCCGCCCAGGCGCCACATGGCCCATACGATCGCACCATAGGCCACAAGCACAGGAACTGCCGCCAGCCAGCTATGCGCCAGCGGGGAATGCCCCACCGCCACCACTGCCAGCAGCCAGAAAAATGCCCACAACAACGGGTCGCTGTCCGGCTTCTTTCCCGCCGCGCGGTATACTTCCCGCACACCGGCCCGCAGCACCAGCAGCATTGCCAGCTGCAGCGCCATCCCGCCGATCTGCAGAATCAGCATCACCCATTCCACCGGCGGCTGCGTCAGCAGCACCAGGCTGCCTCCAAAATACAGGGCATGCAGAGCCGCCATGATCCATGCAGCCCGGAACCAGCGGTTTTCTTCGCGCAGGATCCGCGTGCCAAAATAAAACAGCAGCATCCCCACCATGGGCATAATCAATTCCAGATGCAGCAGTTCAAAATGCACCGTGATCAGCGCAAAGCCCCATGCGATATATCCCATGGGCCGTTTCCAGGGATTGATCTGCTTTACCGTAGGCTCCGGCAGCGGCAGTTCCGTCAATGTCTCTTCCAGCATCTGATCAAAGGCCCGATCCTGTTCGCTCATCTACCTTCACCTCCCAACCGTTTTTGCAGTTTGCGCCGCAAGCGGTAGATCCGTCCCTCCACAGAGCGCTCGCTCAGCCCCAGTTCCGCCGCGATCTGCGCAGTGGACTGCAAGTAGTAAAACCTGCGGTACAAAAGCTCCCGCTCTCCTTCCTTCAACCGTTTGATCTCCCGATACAGCTCCGCAGCACGCTCCTGGCGCAGCAGCATTTCCTCCGGCGTTTGTATATCCGCCAGCTGCTCCGGCAAAGATTCGCTCTCCTGCCGCCGGCGCAGCATATTCAGCGCAGTGTTGCGGGCCACCGCCGTCAGCCAGGTGGAAAAACTGCCGCGGCTGCTGTCATATTGCCCGATCCGCTCGCAAACCCGCAGACAGATGTCGCTGAGACATTCCTCCGCATCCCGCTCATCCCGCAAAACGCCCCGCGCAATATACCGCAGCATGCCTTCATACTGTGCCAGCAGCAGCGCCACGCCTTCTTCCGGATCTGTTTTCAGCCGGTCTATCAGATCACAGTCCACAACGCTCCCCCCTCTCTCAAAGCTTGCCCCACTGTTCGCGCCGTAGTTATTTCTACTTTATCATACACGCTTTTTCGCCAAAACCCACGCTTTTGCAGAAAATTTTTCCATCCTGCTTGACATACCTTGCATTCCGATGTATTCTATACATAGAAATACAAGGTATTTGGAGGTGTAAGAATATGGCACGCAAGAAAAACCTGGATCGAACGGAATTGCTGGTGCTTGCCCTGCTGTCCCGGGAAGATCTGTACGGCTATCAGATGATCGCCGAACTGGACAGGCAAAGCAACCACACCTTTTCCATGAAAGAAGGCACGCTGTACCCCGTGCTCCACAGCCTGGAAAACGCCGGGGCCGTGTCTTCCTACCGCGCCGCTTCCACCGCGGGAAAGGAGCGGAAATACTACCACCTGACCCGTGCAGGACTGGCCCTGCTGCAGGAAGAACAGCAAGACTGGCAGGAATACTCTGCCGCTGTCAACGCCGTGCTGCAAAATGCCCTGAACCCGGCATAAAGGGGGTGCACCCATGGAACTGTACGACGCTTTCTGCACCGCAGTCACAGCCCAGATCCCCCACGCCACCCGCCAGGAAAAAGAGGCCATCCACCGGGAGCTGGCAGAACACCTGGCCGACCACGCCGCCGACTTAACAGACGCCGGTCTTTCTCCCGAAGACGCTGCCGCGGCAGCCGTCGCCGCCATGGGCGACCCCAGCGAGATCGGCCAAGCCATGAACCAGGCCTATCCCGCCTGGCCCCGGGAAGCCGCCCTGATTCTGAAAGGGCTCATCGCCATCTGCATCGTCCTGCTGGTCTACTCTATCTGGACCGGCAACATTTTCCCCACCGCTAATATAACAGCGCGCTATACGCCAGACGCCGCCTTCTCCTGGCCGGAAGAGGCCTTCCAGTCGGCCCAGGCGGTGGACTATCGCGGAACACTGAACGGACATGTTTTCTCTGTATACCGCCTGGATCGCACCGTCACCGAAGGCGACGGCCCCATAGTCCGGCTTTGGATCTGTACTTACAACGAAAATCCCTTCCTCAACCAGGCCTGCAACGCCCTTGAAACCCTCTGGTTCCACAGCGAAAGCAGCCCGGAACCGCTGCACACTTTTCAACCGGGCAGCTTCAGCACCTACGGCGCCGGCTATGCGGTATATGAGATCTCCGTTCCTCCCGAAGACACTATGCTGACCATATCTCTGGGCACCGACTTCATCCAGGAGATCCCCCTGCCCGAAAGCGAGGTGCAGCCATGAAACATCCACCCTCCCCCAGTCAGCGCCGCACACTGCGGCGGTGCGCATGGAGTCTGGCAATCCTGGCAGTACTGCTGGTGCTATGCCAGCCCCTGCACTTCTTCCCGTCTACCCCCGCCGTTATGATCCGGGAGACAGAGCGCAGCCACGCCCTGACGGAAACAGAACTCCTGCAAAGGCAATCCCAGCGGGATGGTTCCACCCTGTTCCTCTCCGCCAACGAAAACGCCGTGATCCTTACGCGCGCCCAGTGGAAGTTCCTTTACGGATGGGACAATGCCGCTTCCGTTCTGGCCTACCTTCCGGATGAGACCTGCTGCATTGGCACCCTGCATTTTTCAAAGGAGGCCGATAACAGCGCCGTTTTGTATGTATACGGCCGCGTGAAAGCCGCGGAAGCCAACGGCGTGCGGATCTCCATCGAAGCCCAGCAAGTGGGGGACGAAACTTCCGAAATGCTTCCCGCGAGCAAATGGT
>CALDMR010000036.1 GCA_937915065.1 uncultured Clostridia bacterium | reverse complement strand
GCCGGTGCAGTCATCCTTGAACTTCAGCAGATAGTTGCCGTTGTCCAGCGCAAAAACATCTTTGGTTTTGCCGGTGTAAACAAGTTTCTTTTCCATGATACATTCCTCCATATGATGATCATTTAAATGTTTATGGTGCGGGAACCGGAGGGTGGCCGGCTCCCGGGGTCCTGTCAGTTCAGCTCGGCCTGGAGCTTGGCTTCTTTTTCTGCGATCTGGGCGCTCATTTTGGCCCGGGCATCGTCCAATCTGGCAGCCAGTTCCGCATCGGAGACTGCCAGGATCTGTACGGCCAGCACGGCGGCATTTTTTGCGCCGTTCAGGGCTACGGTGGCCACGGGAATGCCGCTGGGCATCTGAACGGTGGCCAGCAGAGCGTCCAGCCCGTCCATGGCGCCGCCTTTCATGGGAATGCCGATGATGGGCAGGGTGGTGTTGGCGGCGAAAGCGCCGGCCAGATGGGCGGCCATGCCGGCAGCGCAGATGATAACGCCAAAATCGCGCTCCCGGGCGGATTTGGCAAAGGCTGCGGCTTCTGCCGGCGTGCGGTGGGCGCTGAGAATGTGGGCTTCAAAGGTGATGCCGAAGTCTTTGAGCTGGGTGCAGGCGGCCTTCACAACGGGCCAGTCACTGTCAGACCCCATGATTACGGCAACTTTTTTCATCACAGTTCCTCCTCGTTCTTTTGGGTGTCGGATGGGATATGGTTTTGTGGGAAGCCGGGCGCGGGAAACAAAAAGCGCAGACCGCCCGCGGCGGTCTGCACTGGTAGTGTTTATGCGATTTTGGATGCGGACATGAAGCGACCCTGGAACAGACAATGGATTAGAACAGGACGATTCATGAAGTTCCCTCCCACAATAAAATATATGTATATCTTATCGGAAACGCGGGGGAAATTCAAGGGGTTTTTCAATGTTCGTGTACCTTGACAACGGCGCGGGAAAAACGGTGCTGCCTTTTGTCGATATTTGCGGTTTGAGCGGCGAAAGGTCACAGCAGGCCGGTCTTTTCCACCTGGTGCTCGAAGAAATTCATCAGCCAGATCACGGGGCGGCGCAGCACTACGCCGATCAGCAGGGAGATGGGCACATAAATGATGCACAGCCGGATCAGATCCAGGGCATAGGCATTGGCATACATTCCGGCGATGCATTCGCGCATGGCGTTGATGCAGAAGGTGAAGGGCAGATACGGGTTCACTGCCTGGAAGAAAGAGGGAAGCACTTCCGCAGGGAAGGTGCCGCCGGATCCGGCCACCTGGATCACCATGATGATCACGGCGATGGCTTTGCCCACATCCTTGAAGGAAACGGTCAGGGTGAACATCATCAGGGAGTAGACCAGGGCGGCCACCACGCCTACCAGAATAAACTGGGCGGGATGGAGGCACTGGATCCGCAGAATGTACAAATCACCCAGGCAGATGATCAGTGCCTGCAGCACCGCCACCAGGGCGAACAGGCAGTAGCGGCCGAAGTAGGCCACTGTGGGGCCGAAGCGCTTCAGCTTTTCATCTTCCCGCACATTGGTTTTCAGAATAGAGCACATCAGCAGACCGCCCACCCAGATGGCAAGAATGCTGTAAAAGGGTGTCATGGCGGAGCCGTAATTTTCCACGGGATAAATATGAGTCGTATTGACCTGGACGGGGGAGGCAATAAAGTCTGCGATCAGATTGGGGTCGCTGCGGATCAGATCCATCAGCTTGGCCAGCCGCGCATCCTTTTCTGTGTTGTTCAGATCGGTCAGCAGCGAGTCGATATCCTCCTGGGCATTGCCGATCAAGGTCTTGCCGCTCTCCAGGGCGATGATGGCATGATCCAGGGAATGGTCCACGCCGGTCAGAACATTGCCCAGCAGGGGAAGATTCTGGTTGGTGGTCAGCAGCAGATCGGACAGGCTGTCCAGGCAGGTGTAAAACTGGGAGACGGTATCGTCCAATAGAGGGGCAACATCGCTCTGATAGCTGTCTTTCACGGTGGTCAGGTCACTGCGCAGAGTTTTCAGATCGGACCGCAGCGCAGCCAGATCGGCCGCCGGCAGCGCGCCTCCGGTGCGGATGGCGTCGGCGGCCCGCGCTGTATCGCGGCCGATGGTGCGCAGGTCGCTGTACATCTGATCCAGGGCGGCGATCTCTTTGTCGATGGCCCGCTTGAGGGCGGACTGCAACGTGCCGCGGGAGGTATCGGCTTCAACCAAGGGAACGGGGATCTTGCCTTTCAAGGCGTCGATGGCGTCGTCCAGCCGCTTGGCCATGGCGAGAAATATGTTTTCGTTGTCTGAAAGGAAATCGCGCACCTGCTTGACGGAGCCAGCGGCGGCGTAAGCCGTGGCGGAGGCCCGATCCAAAGCGCCGGCGGCGTCGGCACTGATAGTCTCAGCGTCGGCGGCGGCATCCTCCAGGTTGTCGTAGAGCCCCTCGCCGGTGGCAAGCAGGGCGGAGAGGTTTTGATCCAATGTGTCGGTCAGGGCGCTGCCGGTGCTGCCGGCGCTTTTGGTGAGCAGCCGCAGGTTTTCCAGGGCGGTGATATTGTCATTGACGGTACCGTCCAGATCCGGCAGCAGGGCCTGGGCTGCGGCGGTCAGCTCCTGGGCGGAGCGGGCGGTTTCGATCAGCGCATCCACAGAAACCGTGAAGTCTGCCAGATCCTGCTGGGTTTTCTGCAGGCTGGCGGTCAGATCGTCCACCAGGGCATCGCCCTTATCGGATAAAAGGTTGTCGGTGAGATTCAGCACATCCAGTATGGTGGAGGAGACCGTGTTGACAAACTGCTCGTTAATGGTGGTGCGCAGGGTGCTCACGCCGGTATTGGTGATTTTGGTGGCAATGGCGTTTTTCTTTTCGTTGCTGCAGTATTCGATCGCCGGTCGTTCGGTTTCGTCGGTGATGAAGGTGACGACATCCTCGGAAAAAGTTTCCGGAATGATCACCGCGGCATAGTAATTGCCGGAGCGGACGCCCTCCCGGGCGGCCTCTTCGTCCACAAACTGCCAGCCGATGGCGTCGTTGGTGTGCAGATTATCCACAATACTCTCGCCCATATTGATGTCTACGCCCTCTATATTATATCCGGCGTCGTTGCTGGCCACGGCCACCTGCAGGTTGCCGGTGTTGCCGTAGGGATCCCAGTTGGCCCAGATATTGACCCAGGCATAGAGACTGGGGAGAAAGGCGATGCCCAATACGATGATCAGCGCCACGGGGCGGTGGAGCAGAATCTTCAGATCCCGGGCAAAAATCCGGAATACCATGGGAATGTCTTCCTTAAAGATTTGAGAGAAAGAATGGATATGCATGGAAACCTCCTGACAAAAAAGGGGGCCGGGAGCCAAATCACATTGTCTCCCGGCGATCGATAGCGTTTAGTTTTGCTGCAGCAGCTGCTGCATGGCGGCGGCGTTGTTCTGCTCGATGGCGCGCAGATGGGCTACGGCGGCCTCCAACACGGCCCGATCATTTCGCTGGGCCAGGGCCTGTTCCAGCTTTGCGCTCAGGCTGTCGGCGCTCACGTCGGCCAGGTCTTCGTACAGATCCTGCCCCATGTAGGACAAAAAGGCGCTGACTTTGGGATCATATACGACGCCCACCAGGGGAATGCCCTGACCGGCGGCGAAAATCAGGCCGTGCAGCCGCATGGACACCACGGCCTGCATCCGGGACATCAGCCCCAGCGTCAGCTCTGTGCTCAGAGGTTGGCGGATCACACAGACGGAACCGTCCAAATGGGCCGCAACCTGATCGGCGGCGGCACCGTCGGAACGGTGGTTAATGGAGATGAATACGGGAGCAAGGCCGTGGGCCTTGGCTGCGCGGCGCACTGCTACGGCAAAAGCGGGGGCCTTTTCCTCGAATCCCGGCCAGGCACGCAGACACAGTCCCAGGTATCTGCCCTGGGGATCAAGACCGTTTTCGGTCATCAAACGGTCGATTTCCGCATCTTCGGCCCGCTGCAGGATCAGCGCCGGGTCGGCGGAAAGGGTGACCTTCGGCCCGTCCACGCCGAAGCGGCGCAGCTCCTGGAGACTGGCGTCTTCCCGCAGGGTGATGGCGTCCACATAGCGGCTCAGCGTGCGGCAGGTAATGGCTTGATCCCGGGCGTGGCGCACCGGGCCGATGCCGCAGCCGTACATCATCACTTTGCAGCCGCGCTTTTTGGCTGTGCGCAGGGTATACAGGTAGTACCACAGGCTGCGGCGGGAGGTCACATCCTGGATCAGATTGCCGCCGCCGTTGATATAGAGGCGTGCCCGGCCCATGGCTTTGCGCCAGGCGGGGATGTCGAACATGTGCAGTGCCCGGACACCGTGGCGCTCCGCAGTCTCGGCAGGATTGCGGGAGAGCACGATGATTTCTTCGTCCGGCACCGTCGCGCGGACTTCCTGCAGGATGGCCTTGAGAATGGCTTCGTCGCCGGCGTTGCCAAGGCCGTAGGAACCGCAGATCAGGATGCCGCTGCGCTGATTCGGTTGTAGCTCGGGGTGTTTACTCATATTGCTCGCTCCTCAGGCCCGCGCCGGGCAGGCGGGGTGGTTACAGGTCCAACAGCTTCCAGAGACTCTCGGAGATGGCGGTGTTGTAGCCGGACAGGTCGTCGTAAGTCTTGCTCTGGGGCTTCTGCGCCGCCGACAGGGCGGCGGTGATATTTTCGCATCCGGTGATGCCGGGATTATAGGCCTCCAGATTCTTGGAGATATACAGGGGGAGCCCCAGGGCCTTTGCTTCCCAGATGACCATGCCCTGGCCCTCGTAGCGGGAAGTCAGCACAAAGCCATCCATTTGATCCATATAGGGGAAAGGATTGGGCTGATTCCCCAGCAATGTAACATGCTCCGTCAGCCCCAGGTCACGAATCTGCTGCTCCAGCGCCGGCCGGTCGGGGCCGTCGCCAATCAGATAAAAGTGGAAGTCGCTGCGGATCTTTTTGACTTCGGCCAGATAGGTCATCAGCAGGTCGTAGGCCTTCTGATGGCAGATGCGGCCTACGGAACAGAGATTCAGCAGGCTTGCGTCCGTGGAGAAATCGACGGGCGCCTTGACCTTGCGGAAAATCTCGCCGGTGTCAATATGGTTGGGAATGGCAGTGATGGGCTTGTCGGTGATGCCGGTTACCCGGCGGAAGCCGTCGATGATGCCGGGGGAAACGGCGGCAAAAGCGTCGTAATGCTTCAGCTTGCCTTTGAAAAAGTGCCACAGCACGCGGTACTTCGGCTCGTTTTTGCGCTTGATTTCCACATCGTTGTGAATCCACATGATCCGCTTTTTTGCCCTGGCCTTGATGGCGCCCACGGCGCACTCCTGCCGGTAGCTGCTGAAATCCACGGCCACATCATATTCTTTGCCGCCGGTGACATCTTTGGAGATGGCTTTCACCAGGCCGAAATACAGCAGGCGGTAGAATGAGGGCATGGGGGGGAGAAAATGGATATTCAGATTTTCGTGGGAGGGTACATCAAAAAAGCACTGATCGTCGTAGAGATATACGTCGACACAACACTGGCTGTAGTCAATTTCATTGAGAATATTAACCAGGGCCTTCTGGATGCCGCCCACCCGGAGATCTGATTGAAAAAAAGCAATTTGTTTCATGGGCGTGTCCGCCTTTCACAATAGTGATTCAAAATTGTGTATGCTGCATTGTATCCCATTGCGGAAGTTTTTGCAAGAGAAAAACAAAAAAATGCTGACTTTTTACACAAAAATATGACGATATATTTTTACATTATGCCCAATCTGTCAGCTTTGCCGCCGCCGGATCAGATATCCTTCCAGAATCAGGGAGGCAGCCACGGCGTCCACCACTTTTTTGCGTTTCTTGGCGTTTTTGCCGGCATTATATAAAATGTGGTGGGCGTCGATGGTGGTGCGTCGTTCGTCCCACAGGACAACATTCAGCCCTGTTTCCGCTTCCAGCAGGGCGGCAAAGGCGCGGGCTTTTTCCGCGCGGGGGCCTTCGCTGCCGTCCATGTTTTTGGGGCAGCCCAGCACCAGTTCTTCCACGCCGTGCTGTGCGATCAGTTCTTTCACGCCTGCGGCCACCTTTTCCGGCGTGTAGGCGTTGATGGTGGTGGTATAGCCGGCCAGCAGGCCGGTGGGGTCGGAAATGGCAATGCCCGTGTGGGCGTCGCCGTAGTCGATGGCCATAATGCGCATAGTGATCCTCCGTTTTCGTTTGTTCTGTCATTTTTACTATATCATATAATGCGGGGGCCGCTTTTGCAAACAATATTTCCAAAAGAGAAGAAATTGCGGGGAGAAAGACAAAAAACAGTTGACGGAACGGAGATGGGTGTGGTATAGTTTCCATTACCTATGAAAGAAGGGCTTTCTTTTTGCGCGCATTTTTCGCTTTTCGCGCGCAGCGGAGAAGGCCCTGTCTGTAGGGAGGCAGAAGGCCCCGCCGGGAAAGGCGGGCGCCAAAAATAAGGAGGTGCCGTTAGATGCGCGTTAAAATCACTTTGAGATGCAACGAATGCAAGCAGAGAAACTACAATACTTTCAAGAACAAGAAGAACGATCCCGATCGTCTGGAGATGAAGAAGTATTGCCCCTTCTGCAAGAAGCACACCACGCACAGCGAAACCAAGTAATGCTGGGCGGCGGTGTAAAAGAAAGGGTGTGTATTTTGAATGGCTGAAGAAAAAAAGCCGGCTCCCAAAAAGGCAGCAAAGCCTGCGAAGAAAAAAGGCGGCTTTGGTCAGTGGTTTCACGACATGAAAGGCGAAATGAAGAAGATCGTGTGGCCCACCAAGGAGACGACCATCAAGAACACCGGTATCGTGATCGGTATGTGCGCCTGCGTCGGCGTGTTCTTGTGGATTTTTGACGCAGCGGCGTTCACCATTGTGCAGACACTGATCTCTGTGCTGCGCTAAAAGGAGAAGAACATGGCGGAAGCAGCAAAGTGGTATGTGGCCCACACCTATTCCGGCTATGAAAACGCCGTGAAGACCACCATCGAAAAATATGTGACCAACCAGCATCTGGAGGATATGATCATCGACCTGCAGATCCCCATGGAAACGGTCACCGAGATTACGGACAACGGCAGCAAGGAGATCGAACGCAAGGTATTTCCCGGCTATGTCCTGATCAAGATGGTGATGACCGATGACACCTGGCACCTGATCCGCAATATCCGCGGTGTGACGGGTTTTGTCGGCGCTGAGAACAAGCCGATCCCTCTGAGTGAGGAGGAAGTGCTCGGACTCGGCATTGAAAAGCACGAAATCGTTGTGAAGTATGCCGTGGGCGACAGCGTGAGAATCGTTGACGGCCCCATGAACTCTCTCATTGGTGTCGTGGAAGAACTGGACGTGGCCAAGAACAGCGTAACAGTCCGCGTGTCCATGTTCGGCAGAGAGATGCCCGTCGAGCTGGAGCTCGACCAGGTGGAAACTCTGGAAGACTGATTTTCTTTTGTTGTAAGGCGCGCTGCGCTTTGCATACAGGCCGGGCGGCCGTCCGGCGCAAGTGGGAGGGACCGATGGGTCCCGCCAAAGACGGACTGCCTTAGGGGCAGACGCCACCACATTTATCATCTAAGGAGGTGCTACTAAAGTGGCACAGAAAGTAACTGGTTATGTTAAACTGCAGATTCCTGCAGGCAAGGCAACCCCCGCGCCCCCCGTTGGTCCCGCTCTGGGTCAGCACGGCGTGAACATCGCAGCATTTACAAAGGAATTCAATGAGCGGACCAAGGATCAGATGGGTATGATCATCCCCGTTGTCATCACCGTTTATGCCGACCGTTCCTTTACCTTCATCACCAAGACCCCTCCCGCTCCTGTCCTGATCCTGAAGGCAGCCGGCCTGGAGAAGGGTTCCGGTGTCCCCAACAAGACCAAGGTTGGTACCATCAGCAAGGCCGACGTGCAGAAGATCGCTGAGACCAAGATGCCCGACCTGAATGCCGCCACGCTGGAAGCAGCCATGAGCATGATTGCCGGCACTGCACGCAGCATGGGCGTCACTGTAGAAGAATAAGCGAGGGACGGTCATCCGTTCCATACAGTGGGAGGATTATTCCGAATTAACCACTATGAGGAGGATATAACATTGTTTAGAGGTAAGAAGTACCAGAATGGTGCAAAGCAGATCGACAAGGCAATGCTGTACGATGCTGCTGAAGCATTTGATTTGATTTGCAAGACTGCTCCCGCCAAGTTCGACGAGACTGTGGAGCTGCATGTGAAGCTGGGCGTTGACTCCCGTCACGCTGACCAGCAGGTTCGTGGCGCTATCGTGCTGCCCCACGGTACCGGCAAGGACGTTCGCGTCCTGGTGTTCGCCAAGGGCGCCAAGGCTGAGGAAGCTAAGGAAGCAGGCGCTGAGTTTGTGGGCGAGATGGATCTGGTGGAAAAGATTCAGAAGGAAAACTGGTTTGATTTTGATGTTGTGATCGCAACTCCCGATATGATGGGCGTTGTGGGCCGTCTGGGTAAGGTTCTGGGCCCCAAGGGTCTGATGCCCTCCCCCAAGGCAGGTACCGTCGCTATGGACGTTGCCAAGGCTGTCAAGGAAGTCAAGGCCGGTAAGATCGAGTACCGTCTGGACAAGACCAACATCATCCACTGCCCCATCGGCA
>CALDMR010000035.1 GCA_937915065.1 uncultured Clostridia bacterium | reverse complement strand
GGTAATGACCTTGCGCCATACCAGGTAAATACCGCCGATGATCAGCATCAGGGCGGAAACTTCACCCAGGGAGCCGCCGGTCTGGCCCATAAAGCAGTTCAGCAGGGTGGTGCCGTCGGGCATCAAGCCCTGATGCAGGAAGGACAGAGGCGTAGCCGCGGTAATACCATCGATAGCCGCCTCAGTGGAGGGGCCCACCGTCATGTGGCTGCCGCTGACCACCCAGGTGCCCATGGTGCCGGCCCAGGAGAACAGGAACGCACGGGCGCCCAGGGCAGGGTTCATAAAATTCTTGCCCAGGCCGCCGTACAGCTGCTTGACAATGATAATGGCGAAAGCATCGCCGACGATCAGGATCCAGTAGGGGATGCTGACAGGGCAGGTAAATGCCAGCAGCATACCGGTGACCACTGCGGACAGATCGCCGATGGTCTGATCCTTGTGCATGAGCTTGCGGTACAGCCACTCAAAGAAAATGCTCGCCACCACGGACACGACCGTGACCGTCAGTGCGCGCATGCCGAAATAGACAATGGCGGCGATCAGCGCAGGCACCATGGCGATGATGACGTCCAGCATGATCGAGCGGACATCCTCGTTGCTCCGGATATGGGGAGAGGAGGATGCCTTGAGGTTCAACGTTTTATAATCCATCTCTTAGCACCTCCGATTACTTAGCTTCTGCCTTGGCGGCAGCTTCAGCGGCAGCCTTTTCAGCGGCGCGCTTGTCGTTGATCTTCTGCTTGCCGGTGCGGAAGTTATGTACCAGATGCACACGGCCCGGGCAGATATAGGAGCAGGAACCGCACTCGATGCAGTCAAACACATTGGCCGCTTCCAGTTCTTCCAGGCGGTTCTTGTTGGCGTACATATTCATCACCAGGGGCTCCAGATGCATGGGGCATACGGAAACGCACTTGCCACAGCGGATACAGACGGGGTTGGCCACCGTCTTTTCTTCCTTCTCACAGAAGGCCAGCAGGGCATTGGTACCCTTGCCGATGGGCGCATCCATATTGTACTGGGCCACGCCCATCATGGGGCCGCCCATCAGGATCTTATAGGTGGTTTCCTTCACGCCGCCGCAGGCGTCGAGGACGCACTTCAAGGGCGTGCCCACCCGCACTTCCAGGTTCTTCGGCTCATTGGTGCCGGAACCGGCCACCGTAACGATACGGCGGATCAGGGGCATACCGGTGGTTACCGCGCGGTAAATAGCAGCGGCAGTGTCCACATTGAACACGGCGCAGCCCACATCCGCAGGCAGCTTTCCGCCGGGAACCTGGCGGCCGGTGATGGCCTGGATCAGCTGCTTTTCAGCGCCCTGGGGATAGCGGGTATGCTCGGGATCCACCACAATATTGGCAGCGCCCTGCTTTGCAATCTCCTGGCGCAGGATCTCCACGGCGTCCATCTTATTGTCCTCAACACCGATATGCACAGGCACGCCGAAGGCCTGGGCCAGCAGCTTTGCGCCGCCGATGACCTGCTCGGGCATTTCCAGCATAATGCGGTGGTCGGATGTGATGTAGGGTTCGCACTCCGCCGCATTGATGATCACAGTGTCGACCTTTCCCAAGCCGCCGCTGATCTTTACATGGGTGGGGAACGTGGCGCCGCCGCAGCCGACGATACCGGCGTTCTTCACGATCTCAGCCAGCTGTTCGCCGGTGAGATTTTCGGGATGCTCAACGGGTTTAACCTCTTCAGAGACGGTATCCTGGTGATCGTTCTGAATCACCACAGCCATACCATCCATGCCGTTGAAATGAGGACGCGGCTCCACTGCGATCACGGTGCCGGACACGGTTGCGTGAACCGGGGCCGATACGAATCCAGTGGCTTCGCCGATTTTCTGACCCACCTTCACGGTATCGCCCACTGCAACGATCGGGGTGCAGGGTGCGCCGATGTGGAGGGACATGGGAATGACAACTTCGTCTGGTGCTTCCAGCTTTTCAATCGCCTTCCCACAGGTCGCGTCTTTCATCGGATTGGGATGAATGCCGCCAAAAAATGCTTTTGCCATTGTTTTCACCTCATCTAACACCTGTGGGTAGCTCTACACTACCCCATACTCGGTATCCATAATATACCTCTTCGTCCCATCTGGCAAGCCCTTGAGCGGAATTTGATTATTTTTTAACAATTTGTCGAAAATTTTTTCAGATTTCTTTTTTTTCTGGTTTTTTTACTAAAATGCCCCTCCATGTTCTTCCTTCACAGGATACTTTTGCCAAAAGCAAAGACGCCCCTGTTCTTCCGGAAATCGGCCTGTTTTGATCGTGCTTTTCCTCCGGTTTTGAGGCTTCCCCCGCTCCTTTTATAATATATTGGATGAATTCACGAAAATTTTTCAGAAAACCAGCAGAATCTTGTGGTTTTGACATTGACAAGCACCCTGTAAAAATCTTATGATGATAACCATTAGTAACCTACTATTCAGGAAGGGTGAACTTCAATGAAAATGACAGCTGCTCAGGTTGTGTGCGAATGCCTGCTGGAACAGGGTGTTGACACTGTTTTCGGCTATCCCGGCGGCACCATCCTCAACATCTACGACGCGCTTTGTTTCCGAACAGAACAAAGCGTTTATCCGGGAGGAAAACCTCCGGCT
>CALDMR010000034.1 GCA_937915065.1 uncultured Clostridia bacterium | reverse complement strand
CCGTGGGCGGCGTGGATCTGTACTTTTTCCCGGCGGGCGCAGAGGAATTGCAGCGCCAGTCCAAGCAACGCCAGCGGCCCGGCCGCCGGGTCAAGCCCACCGGCACCCTGGCTTATCTCTCCATTTTCCAGGGACTGCTGCTGCTGCAGTTGGTTTACGCCAAGGGCCCGGAGCATCTGGCCGCCCTGCTGGGCTGCTTCGGTGTGCTCTGCGGCGCCATGTGGGGGCTGTACGCCCTGTACCGCCTGTTTCGCCGCACGGGGTTTGAGCTGGAAAGCCTGGCCTTTCTGCTGACCACCGTGTGCCTGTGCATCACCGCTTCCTCCTCCATCTCCACCCTGCCCAAGCAGACCGTTTCCGTGCTGCTGGGGCTGTTCTGCTTCATCGTGCTGGGGCTGTTTCTGCGGGATCTGGCCATTGCCAAAAAACTGCGCTGGCCCGTGGCCATAGCTGCCTGCGCCCTGCTGGCTTTCAACGTGCTCTTCGGCGAGCAGCTGTTCGGCGCCCGCAACTGGGTCAGCATCGGGCCCCTGTCCTTCCAGCCCTCGGAGTTTGTCAAGGTCGCCTTTATTTTGGCGGGGGCGGAAACCATGGATCGCCTGTTCGCCCGCCGGAACCTGATTTTCACGATCCTGTTCTCCCTGTTCTGTGTGGGCTGTCTGGCGCTGATGAGCGACTTCGGCACAGCGCTGATCTTCTTTATTGCTTTCCTGGCCATCGCCTTCCTGCGCAGCGGCGATCTGCCCAGCATCGCCATGATCAGCGCGGCCGCCGTGGCCGGCTGCGGCGTGGTGCTGAAATTCAAGCCCTACATTGCCAACCGTTTTGCCGCGTGGCAGCATGTCTGGGAATATGCCGATACCACCGGCTACCAACAGACCCGCACCATGTCTGCCGCTGCCAGCGGCGGCCTGTTCGGCAACGGCCCCGACAACGGATGGCTCAAATATGTGGGCGCTTCCAACACAGACCTGGTCTTCGGCATGGCCGCCGAAGAATTGGGCCTGATCATCGCCGTGATCCTGGTGCTCAGCATCATCACCTTCGCCCTGTTTACCTTCAAGGCCGCCGCCACCTCCCGCTCCACATTTTACACCATTGCCGCCTGCTCCACCTCCACCTTGCTGGTGTTCCAGACCACGCTGAATGTTCTCGGCTCTGTGGATCTGCTGCCCCTGACAGGGGTGACCTTCCCCTTCGTTTCCTGCGGCGGTTCCAGTATGATTGCCTGCTGGGCCCTGCTGGCCTTTATCAAGGCCGGTGACAACCGCCAAAACTCCGGCCTGGCCGTGCGCCTGCCCGGAAAAAAAGACGAACCGGTTCGCCCCTCCGGCGACCCCATGATGGAGTTTGACCCCTCTGTATTTGATGAAACGCCGGCAGCAGTACCGCCGCCCCGCCGCCGGCCTGCTCCGGAACGACGCCATGACCGGGTGGACGATTTTCTGCTGGATCTGGATCACCTGGACTTCTGGGGCGAGGACTGCGGCATCGACGTGCCCCTGCCCGGCGACCATAAGCCATCCTCTTCCATCGACATTCCCATCGGCACTGACAAAGGAGGCCGCAGATGAAACAAGTAAAACGGCGCACCTGGTTCTGCCTGCTGTTCACAATACTGCTGGCGGCAGGATTGACCATCTTTCTGGCGCGTTACACCGCCAATGGTGAAAACTGGGCGTCTTTCGGCGCCAACAAGCATATTTATGACAAAAGCGGCCAGCTCATCAGCGGCGCGATCTTCGACCGCAGCGGCAATACGCTGTACGACGCCGCCGCAGGCACATACAGCGAAGACAAAACCATTCGCAAAGCCACCCTGCACGCCGTGGGAGACCGCGCCGGCAATATTGCCACCGGCGCTAAAAGCGCTTTCCGCGAAAACCTCAGCGGCTTTAATCCCATTCTTGGCACCACCGCCGGCGGCCACGACCTTTATCTGACCTTGGACGAAAACCTCTGCGCTGCCGCCTACAACGCGCTGAATGGCCAAAAAGGCACTGTGGGCGTCTATAATTATAAAACCGGCGAAATTTTGTGCATGGTGAGCACGCCCACCTTTGACCCGGCCCATCCTCCGGAAACCGTGGAAGGTGACAGCCGGTACGAAGGCGTATACCTCAACCGCTTCCTCTCCGCCGCCTATACCCCCGGCTCTGTTTTCAAGCTGGTCACCGCCGCCGCTGCCCTGGAAACCATACCGGATCTTGAAAGCCGCACCTTTACCTGCAGCGGCAGCCTGGAAATCGGCGGCCAGGCCATCACCTGCCCCAGTGTCCACGGTGAGATGGATTTCGCCGGCGCCCTGGCCAATTCCTGCAACGGCGTTTTCGCCTCCCTGGCCGTGGAGCTGGGCGGCAAAACCCTGGAGCAGTACGCCGAAAAGGCGGGCCTGCTGGACAGCCTTACCGTCAGCGGCCTTTCCACCGCCTCCGGCAGTTTTACCGCCGCGGAAGACGGCAGCTCCGATTTGGGCTGGTCCGGCGTGGGCCAATATCAGGATCTGGTCAACCCCTGTGCCATGATGACCTTCTGCGGCACCATTGCCAACCGCGGCACCCAGGTTGTCCCCCGGCTGATCCGCAAAGAAGTCACTGCCGCCGGCCTGCCCGCGGGTATTTTCCGGGCCGAAAAGCATTCCGGCGCCATGAAATCCGAAACCTGCGACGCTTTGGCGGAGCTGATGCGCAATAACGTAGTAAACCACTACGGCCAGGATCGGTTCGGCGAGCTGGCCGTCTGCGCCAAGTCTGGCACAGCGGAGGTGGGCGACGGCCGCCGTCCCAACGCCTGGTTCACCGGTTTCATCGACGACAGCAGCCATCCCCTGGCCTTTGTTGTGGTGGTGGAAAACGGCGGCGGCGGCGCATCCGTGGCCGGCGGCATCGCTGCCAAGGTTCTGAATGCCGCTGCAGAAGCCGGTTATTGACCTTTCTCAGATTTGTATCTTTTTTGCATCCTTTTTCCGAAAATTTTAAGATTTACAGCAAATTTTCTTTCTTTTTACACATGATCCCCCTCCCAGCCAAACCGCAGTTGCTGCTTAAAAAGCAGTAAAATGACAACAAAAAGGCGGAAATCAGCCCAAAAATCGGCAAAACACTTATAAAAACGTCGCCGATTTCTGATGACAAACGAATTCTTTTGTGTCATAATAATATTTTTGGTGGGAACTCCCACTCAAGTTTTTTCCATGAGGAGTGCGTGCATGAAGGGCCATTATCTGTACGGTTGTGATTATAAACATTTTCAGCATCTGCTGAAGGAAAACGAGGCCGATCTGGATCCCGGTCAGGCAGAGCGCATTGAAGAATGCCGCCGTTATTCCCGTTTCCTTACCCGGTTTGCCAAAATCGAGCGTTTTTTCTGGGATCGGCGCATCCGCAATATGGTGATCGACAAGCCGCCCCTGTTCATCCTGGGGCATTGGCGCAGCGGCACCACCTATCTGTTTAACCTGCTCTCCTGCGACCCGGAAACCTCCTTTATGGATTCCATGACCACCTTTACATTCCACAATTTCCTCCTGCTGCGCTACCATCTGCCCAAGCATTACAGCGACAAGCTGACCGGCGACCGCTACGGCGACGACATGGAGTTTCTGCCCCATTCGCCCCAGGAGGAATGCTATGCCATCGCCAACTGCATCGACGAGACATTCACCCACCTGATTACCTTTCCCCAGAATTATCAAAAATATATGGACTACGCCTTTGAGGACGGCCTGACACCGGAGCAGCGCCAGCGCTGGTGCGACACCCATAGCTACCTGCTTAAAAAGATCAGCTATTTCCGCAAAGGCAAGCGCATCCTGTTCAAAAGCCCGGACAACACCGCAAAGCTGGGTATGCTCCACAACCTGTACCCCGACGCCAAGTTTGTACATATCTACCGGGATCCCTACAAGGTGCTTCTGTCCACCATCCATATGTTTGAAGAGGGCATTCAGGCCATGACCTTTGAAAAGGTGCCCTCCCATGAATTGGTCGTGGACATGGCCATCCGCTTTTACAAGCGCATCTACACCCAGTATCTCAAAGATATGGCCCGCGTTCCCAAGGAGCAGCTCGTCGAAATCGCATACAGCGACCTGGTGAAAGCTCCCATGGAAACCCTGGAGCAAATTTACAGGGATCTGGATCTGCCGGGCTTTGAAGCAGCCCGCCCCCTGATGCAGGCCCATGTGGACAGCCAAAAATCCTACAAACCCAACCGGTTCGACCTGGATCCCGTCCTGCGGGACAAGATCAACGCCGAACTCGGCTTTTTCTTTGAGCACTATCACATTCCGATGAAAACCGCGGAAGGAGAATCTTAACCATGGATCATAAGCAAATGGATTATCTCGACAAACTGGAAGCCAAAAGCATCTATATCCTGCGGGAAGCTTACGCCTCTTTCGACAAGCTGTGCATGCTCTGGTCCATCGGTAAGGACTCCACCGTGCTGCTGTGGCTGGCCCGCAAGGCATTCTTCGGCCATGTTCCCTTCCCCCTGGTTCATGTGGACACCCATTACAAAATCCCCGAAATGATCGAATACCGCGACCGCCTGGCCAAGGAATACGGGCTTTATATGATCTACGGCCAAAACACCAAGGCCCTGGAGGAAAAGCAGACCTGGCCCGACGGCAATGTCAGCCGCCTGCAGTGCTGCAAAAATCTGAAAACCGAGGCGCTCAAGCACACCCTCAGCGGCGAATGGCCCCGCTACCGGCTGAATCTGCAAACGGGGCTCTATGAAGAGGACGAGGATCATACCGCCTATACCGGCGTGATCGTCGGCGCCCGGGCCGACGAAGAGGGCTCCCGCTCCAAGGAGCGCTATTTCTCCCCCCGGGACAAAAACAACGACTGGAATGTGGACGACCAGCCCCCCGAATTCTGGAACCAGTTCAAAACAGACTTCGCTCCCGGTACCCATCTGCGCATCCACCCCCTGCTGGACTGGACGGAACTGAATGTATGGGAGTATATCGAGCGGGAAAATATCCCCACCGTCTCCCTGTACTACGACCAGGGCAACGGTACCCGCTACCGCTCTCTGGGCTGCTGGCCCTGCACAAACCCCATTCAGTCCACCTCCAAAAATGTCCACGATATCATCGAAGAGCTGCGCAGCGGCGCCCTGGCGGGCGTGGCGGAGCGCTCCGGCCGCGCCCAGGATAAGGAAGACGGCGGCGGCCTGGAAACCCTGCGCCGCGACGGCTATATGTAAGGGAAGGAGTACCGGAACCTATGACTGAGGATATTATGAACATTGTTGTCGTGGGCCATGTGGACCACGGCAAAAGCACCGTCATCGGCCATCTGCTGGCCGATACCGATTCCCTGCCCAAGGGCAAACTGGACGCCATCCGCGAAAGCTGCAAGCGCAATTCCAAGCCCTTTGAATATGCTTTCCTGCTGGATGCCCTGAAAAACGAGCAGTCCCAGGGCATCACCATCGACACCTGCCGCTGCTTTTTCAAAACCGAGAAGCGCCGCTATATTATCATCGACGCCCCCGGCCACATTGAATTCCTGAAAAACATGGTCACCGGCGCTTCCCGCGCCGAAGCGGCCCTGATGGTCATCGACGCCTCCCACGGCGTGGAGGAAAACACCCGCCGCCACGGCTACTATCTGTCCATGCTGGGCATCAAGCAGGTGGCCGTTCTGGTGAACAAAATGGATCTGATCGACTACGATCAGGATCAATATGACCAGATCTGCACAGAATATACTGCCTTCCTCCAGGAAATCGGCATCACGCCCAAAACCTTTATCCCCGTTTCCGCCCGGGTGGGCGACAACATTGCCTTCCATTCCGAGGTGATGCCCTGGTACAGCGGCATGACCGTTCTGGACGCCCTGGACAGCTTTGAAAACATCCAGCCCTCCCACCAGCTGCCCTTCCGGATGCCCGTGCAGGGTGTGTATAAATTCACCGCCGGCGGCGATATGCGCCGGATCATTGCCGGCACTGTGGACTCCGGCTCCCTGCATGTGGGGGACGAAGTGGTATTTTATCCCTCCGGCAAGCGCACCCAGGTCAAAAGCTTTGAAGTATTCAACGCCGACGCCCCCGAGGAAGTCCAGTCTGAGGAGGCCGTGGGCTTTACCATGGCGGAAGAAATCTATGTCCGCCGGGGCGAAATCGCCTGCAAAGCCGGCGAACCCGCGCCCAAGGTGGCCGTCCGTTTCCGCGCCAATCTGTTCTGGCTGGGCAACGATCCCCTGAAGGGCGGCCGCAGCTATCATTTCAAATGCGGTACCCAGAAACTTCCCATGAAGCTGGTTCATGTGGATCGGGTGATCAACGCCTCAAATCTGGACTGCGAAGACCGCCAGTGGGTCAATAAAAACGAAGTGGCCGTGTGCACCTTCCAGCTGGACTCTCCCGCCGCCTTTGACACCACCGACCAGCTGGCCTCCACCGCCCGCTTTGTCATTGTGGACGCCTATGAACAGGCCGGCGGCGGCATCATTGTGGAGGCTTTGAGCGACGAAGATTATGATGTGCGCAACATCCGCTCCGCCGCCGGCGCCGTCAGCGACCGCGAACGTCGGGAACTGACCGGCCATAAGGGCTTGGTCGTCTGGATGACGGGCCTGTCCGGCGCAGGAAAGTCCACCATCGCCCATGCCGCCGAGCGCCGTCTGCTCGCCCGGCATATCCCCGCCTTTACCCTGGATGGCGACGTGCTCCGCACCGGTCTCTGCTCCGATCTGGGTTTTTCCGATGAAGACCGGCTGGAAAACCAGCGCCGCGCCGCCCATGCTGCCGCGCTGCTGAAACAGTCCGGCCAAGTGGTACTGGTCAGCACCATCTCTCCCCTGCAGGCGCACCGGGATGCCGCCCGCACCTGCGTCGGCGAGGATTTCCTGGAAGTCTATATCAAGGCCGATCTGGAAACCTGCCGCCGCCGCGATCCGAAAAACCTCTATGAAAAACTGGAGAGCACCGGCATCGACAACTTTACCGGCGTGGATTCCCGCTACGAAGTGCCGGCCCAGCCCGATCTGGTGCTGGACACCATGGCAGACAGCGAAGAATACTGTGCCGACGCCCTGTGCGAAGCAATTCTGAAGCAGCTCTCCTGACCCCAATTTCACTGAAGAAACGGAATCGTTATTTATGTTTGAACTCCTTGTCTGTATCCTGGCCGCCGCCGGAGCGGGAATCACCGCAGGCCTGGCTGGGATCTCCACTGCCACCGTCATTTCACCCCTGCTGATCGCTCTGCTGGGCTTTGACGCATACGAAGCCCTGGGCATCGCCCTGGCTTCCGATGTGCTGGCATCTGCCCTGGCCGCCATTCCTTACGGACGGCGGGGGCATATCCGCTATCGAAAGGCATCCCTGGTGCTGGTTCCTGCCGTGCTGTTTACCATGCTGGGCAGTTATGTGGGCTATACCGTATCCCACGGATTCCTGGCCTATGTCTCCCTGATCGGCATGATCCTTATGGGCGTAAAATTCCTGGCAAAGCCGGTCAAAGAGGAAAACACACCCTTTCCCTTCGTCAATTCCCGCCGGCGCGAAATTCTCTGCCACCTGCTCACCGGCGTGGTCATTGGCTCCATCTGCGGATTCTGCGGCGTGGGCGGCGGTATGATGATGCTGCTGATTTTCACCATGCTGCTGGGCTATGATATGAAAACCGCCGTGGGCACCAGTATTTTTATCATGGCCGCCATCGCAGCCGTGGGTGCTGTGAGCCACTATGCTTTCATCGGCTCGATCAACCACAT
This sequence comes from uncultured Clostridia bacterium, assembly GCA_937915065.1. GTDB lineage: Bacteria > Bacillota > Clostridia > Oscillospirales > Oscillospiraceae > Pseudoscillospira. Next base: position 3,809 of record CALDMR010000034.1, on the reverse strand, counting down.
CCAGGCCCTTGCCGTTTGCATGATCGTCACGCCCCTGACGGCAGTCATCGCCGCCCGCTATGCCAATCGCGTTTCCAACCGGGCGCTGAACCTGGCGGTGGGCATCGCTTTATCCCTGATCGGCGTGCTCCTGCTGCTGATCCATATGTTCGGATGATCTCTCCATGCAGTATAAAAGCTCCCTTTGCCTTTGGCAAAGGGAGCTTTTTGAATTGCCCGCGCAGACTCACGCCTCGCGCGATGACACCGTCCAGTCCAGTGTCCGCAAAGTGCGGCGCACAAAAAACAGCGACAGCAAAATCGACACTACCTCGGCAATCGGCCAGGCCAGCCACACCAAATTCAAAATACCGAGGCGGGACAGCAGAAAGGCCGCCGGCACCAGCACCACGATCTGGCGTCCAAAGGAAATCAGCAGGCTGTACAATCCCCGGCCCAGCGCCTGGCAGATCGAACCGGCCACCACGCAGATTCCCGCCGCCAGGAAAGAAATGCTGATAATCCGCAGCGCAGGAACACCGATGCCCAGCATATCCGAGGATGCGCCAAACAGGAGCAGCAGCTGCTCCGGCATCAGCTGGAAAATCAGGAAGCCCACGATCATAATGCACACAGCCGTCCGGAAAGCCAGGCGGATGACCCCTTCCATGCGTTCGCGCTTGCGGGCGCCGTAGTTATAGGCCACAATAGGCACCAATCCATTATTCAAGCCGAAAACGGGCATAAACACAAAGCTCTGCAGCTTGAAATACACGCCGAATACCGCCACCGCCGTGGACGTAAAGGCAATCAGGATCTTATTCACACAAAATGTCATGATCGAACCAATGGAAACCATCAGTACAGAAGGGACGCCAATGGCCAGGATCTGCAGCAGACTTTCCCGATGGGGCCGCAGCAGCCGGACATGCAGGCGCACATCGTGGTTGCGCGTCAGATTGAAGAAAATGGCCAGACCGCCGGCAATACATTGGCCGATGACTGTAGCCACCGCCGCGCCGGCCACCCCCATCTGCGGCGCGCCCAGCAGGCCGAAGATCAAAATGGGATCCAGGATAACATTGATCACCGCGCCAACGCTCTGGGTGATCATGGTCAGCATGGTGCGCCCGGTGGACTGGAGGATTCGCTCCATGGTCATTTGCAGGAAAAAGCCAAAGGAGAGCACACAGCAAAGCATCAGGTAGGTGGTGCCGTAATCGGTGATCTGTTCGATGCCGCCGGCCTGCATCGCAATAAACGGCCGGGCTCCGAACAGGCCGATGCACAGAAAGAGCAGATAGCCGATCCCCTGCAGCAGCACGCCCTGCATGGCATAGCGGTTCGCCCAATCATTGCGCCCCTCGCCCAGGGAGCGGGAAATCATGGCGTTCATGCCCACGCCCAGGCCTGTGCCCACCGCGATCATCAGATTCTGCATCGGAAAGGCCAAAGACAGCGCCGCCAGGGCGTTTTCATTGATCCGCGCTACGAACATGCTGTCTACCACATTATACAGCGCCTGTACCAGCATGGAAACGATCATCGGCCCGGCCATATTAAACAGCAGCCTCCCCACCGGCATTACGCCCATTTTATTTTCTGTCAGTTGCTTTTCCATTGTATGCTCCCTCTTCCGGTCTTCCGTAAATTCTCGCCCATCCGCAGCGCAGATGGGCGAGAAGCTCATTTTCGTGGTTTTTGCCGTTTTTATTATATACCGATCTCTGCCCGCCGCAAGGGGTCGCCTTACTTTTCCCTATTGTACACAAAAGAAATCCGCCTGCAAAACAGTTTTTCAGTGCAAAATTCCCTTTGCATAACAGCAGCTTTTTGAAAAAAGCACGGAAAGAACCATGTTTCTTTCCGTGCTTGTTGCCATTTTAATTGTTCGCCTGCCAATCGGTGATGCCGCGGGACAGGTTTGGTACCATTTGTTTCTTTCTGGAGACAACGCCCGGGAGCACGGCAGACTGCTCGCCCACTGCTTCGGGAGAAAATCCCAGGCCCACAATCTCTCTGGCATGATCGCCGGCAAAGATCAATTCCGTAGAGCTCTCCAGCACATTGGTCAGCATATAGCAGACCAAGTCGAGCTCCTCCTTCTGCAAAACCTCTTCCAAATAGGGCAGCAGCAATTCCTTTGCCTGCCGGATGCTCCGCTCGGAGACAAAGCTGCCCTGGCCGATACCGAAATTGATATCACCGCAAGAGAACGGCTTGAAGTCTGCATAAAAAATATCTTTGGCCTCCTTGCCCTCCAGGGACGAACCAGCCTCAAACATTTCACTGGCATATTCATCGATGTCGATCTCAGCAAGGGCTGCCAGCGTCTGCGCCGCGTTTTGATCCAGCACAGTGCAGGTGGGGGAACGGAAGGCCAGCGTATCCGACAAAATGGCGGAGCACATCAAGCCTGCAATGGTTTTGGGGATTTTAACGCCGCTTTCCTGATACATCTGGTAAATGATTGTGGACGTGCAGCCCACAGGCTGCGCACGGAAATACACCGGCGCGCTGGTCTGCAATCCGCTGCCCAGGCGGTGGTGGTCAATGATCTCCAGCACTTCGGCATGGGGGAGTCCCTCCACGGCCTGTCCCAGTTCATTGTGATCCACCATGATCACCTGTTTCTTTTTCAAATCCATCATATTCCGGCGGGATACCATACCGTAATAACGCCCATCCATATCCAGTACCGGGAAATAGCGGTGACGGACCTTGACCATAACTTTGCGCACATCCTCCACCGGCACTTTCAAATCGAAGGCCAGCAGTTCGCCCTGGGTCATAAAATAAGATACGGGTGCGCTCTGGCTGACCAGGCGGGCAGCGGTATACGAATCGTGGGGCGTAGTAATCACCACGGTACCGTGGTTCTGGGCCATGCGCTGAATATGCTGGGGCACGGCACTGTCAGCCGCCACAATCATGCAGCCCGCCCCCAGTTCGATGGCCAGGATCTGGGAATCCACACGGTTACTGAGGATGACCGTGTCGCCCTTTTCGATCACGCTGGCCATGGTAGCCGCATTGCCTGCGGCCACGCAGATCTTACCGTCGTGCACACTGGCATTGGGATCGCCCACAACCATGGCACCGTCCAGAGTATCCACCATATTTGCATAAGTTGTGTTGGCATCCGCCATGGTGTGCGCATCAAAGGCATCCATATAGGCTTTCGCCACATCCGTCATCGTAATCAGGCCCTGCAGGCGGTTATCGTCATCCACAATGGCCAGGGTGTTGGCATCGATATCCCGCATCAGATTCCAGGCGTCGCGCATGGACATGCTCCCGCTGACGCCCTTGACCTGCCGGATATTCAGATCCTCCACCTGGGGACTGACATCGCGGCACAGCTGCGGCGCAGGCACCCCGAAATAATCCAGCACAAATTTTGTTTCATTGTTCGGTTCCCCGGCCCGGCGGGCTTCGTAATTCCAGGCGGGATTGATTTTATTCTTCAAATACGCATAAGCAATCGCAGAGCAAATGCTGTCCGTGTCTGGATTGCGGTGTCCAATGACGATTACATTTTTACCTGTTTGTGTGGTATTTTCTGCCATAAATGCTCCCTCTCTATCCTCCGCCGCAGTTCATCTGCCGAAATATTGCGTCAACTCTTTTCGATCATGTGCAACCGGATATACACATTTATAAATAATTAAATTCATTTTACACTTACTGCCAAAAAAGCGCAACCGGGAATTCAAACTTTTTGCAATAATTTTCTATTTCCCCCGGTTTTACAGCAACAGCGGCCGGAGCACTGTGATATGCTCCCTTTAAAGTAGACAGCGGAAAAACAAAGCTGTCGAAACGGAGGG
>CALDMR010000033.1 GCA_937915065.1 uncultured Clostridia bacterium | reverse complement strand
GGAAAAGCCCAGAATATCAAGGAAAAACAGCTCCAAAACTCGCGCAGTACGGCTTGAAGGGCGCCCGCCGCGCACCCCAGTTCTCCAAGCGCTAAGCTGTATCAAAAGAACATCGAAAATCCCGGAACCCATGGGTTCCGGGATTTTTTTGCAGAGAAAGCCGGGGCCTCTAACCCCGGCTTTCTCTTATGCATCTTCCGGCTCGATCACTTTGATGCCGGACAGGCGGAAGAACAGCGGGCCGAGGGCGTGCTTCTGCAGGCGCAGATACGCCTCCCGATCCACTGCTCCGCCATAAGTCATGATCTCCATCTCGCCGCTGGCGCCATCAATAAAGAGATCGGCAGAGGCAAAGCCGTTTTTCAGATAAAAACTGCGGCGGGCGATCCGCTGCGCCCGGTTTTCCGCGGCATCGTCCAGCCGCTCGATCAGCAGAACGATTTTCTTGCCGGCGTAGCGCCGGCCGGCCTCGCCCAAGAGCTGGCTCCCCGTGCCCTTGCTGCGGATCCGGGAAGAGACGGCCAGATAATCCACCATCACCATATCCTGATAGGGGATCAGCACCGCAAACCCCAGCAGGCAGCCATCTTCCACCGCCGTCAGCACTGTAGCCTTCCCCCTCTGCACAGAGCGCTTCAGCGCCCCATAGGGCTTTCGCTCCCGCTTCGGAAAGGCTTCCAGATAAATCTCTTTGACCGCCGGCCACTGCGACGGCTGAATCCATGTAAATTCCATCGAATCCCCTTCTTTTGATTGTATTTTTCCATATGATACTGTATCATATAATATACAGTAACTGTACAGTCAAGGGGGCATTTTATGGAACACAAGAATTATCTGTATTCATCGGGCGCTTTTGCAAAATTGACCGGCGTGAACAAACGCACCCTGCATTATTACAACGACATCGGCCTCTTCTGCCCGGAAGTGGTCGGCGAAAACGGTTACCATTACTATACCTGCTTTCAATTTGCCCAGCTGGAACTGATCCTAACCCTGCGCAAAATCGGCCTGTCCATCGACGAGATCCGCACCTATATCACCGGCCCATCCGACCAGTCGTTTTCCCAGATGATGGAGCAAAAGAAAGCGCTGATCGACCAATCCATTCAGCAGCTTTTGTCTGCCGAGGCCTTTTTGGAGCAAAAAGCCGAGCGCCTGCGGCTCGGAATGACCTCCCGCCACGGTGCCATTGAACTATGCACGCTGCCGGAACGGAACATCGTCCTCTCCGCCCCCATTGAAGGCACCTACGGCGAGCACGATTTTTCCGTGGCCGCAGAGTTTTCCCTGCGATTGAAAAAACTCTTCCACCTCTACGACAGCTTCGGCAGCCGCATTGCAGTGCAGGCCATCCAGGCAGGGCAATGCACTTCCTATGACACATTCTTTGCCTACTGTCCCCCGTCCTCGGAAACATATGACGAAGTTCTGCCCGCCGGCACCTATCTGCGCGCCTTCTGCGTCGGCGAGTGGAGCAGGCTTCCCGATCTCTACGGCTCCATCCTGGCCTATGCCCGGGAACATCATCTGACCTTGACCGGCTACGCCTACGAAGAGGGGCTGAATGAAATGGTCATCCAATCCCAAAGCGACTATGTGACGATGATCACCATTCCCTGCCAGCCCTCGGCCTGACAGGCCTCTCTGCAACGATAAAGCGCCCCCGGAACCAATCGGTTCCAGGGGCGCCCTTTTACAGCTCCAGCACCATGTCGTACCATTTTTCCCCGCCCCAAACCGATTGGGACACGCCCTGGCAGACATAGCCGAAAGATTCATAATAGGCGATCAGGTGGTCATGGCAGGTCAGCACACAGCGCTCCAGGCCCGCTTCCCGGGCCATGGCAATGCGCCGCCGCATCAGCATGGCGGCATAGCCCCGCCGCCGGCAGTCCGGATGCACATTCAGTCCCAGCACCATCAGATTCTTCCCCTCCGGCACATGGCGCACATCCCCTGTAAACATTTCATCCGCCAGCACCGGCGCTTCCGCGTACACATCGCTGATAAAGCCGCAGATCCGGCCCTCGGCCCCTTCTGTCAGCAGCAGGAACTGATCAGGACACAGCTCCAGGCGGCGCTCAAAGTTTGCCCGTTCGCACATCTCCTTCGGCGGAAAGCACAATCCCTCCATGGCCCAGAGGGGCTCCAGATCCGCCGCCGTGGCTGTGCGGAAAGCCACCGGCCTGTCCAGATATTTCACCCGGTTGATCCCCTCGTAGGGCCCTTCCACAAAAGTGCCCACCGCCGGATAGCCCAGGGCTTCATAATAATCGTTCAACACCCGGTTATCCACGGCAGAATCCAGCCGGATCCCCTTTTTTCCCTCCAGGCGGCCCAAGTCTTCAGCATAGGCCAGCAGCTCTGCTCCCGCCTGCGGATACCCCAGCCGGGTGGCCAAATGGTGCAGATAGAAATAATCCGGGTCATCATCCCAACGGCCATCTTCACTGAACAGCGCCATTTCACCGATGACCAGGCCATTTTCCTCCATCAGGTAAAAATCGCCGCGCTCGGCCCCTGCGGTAAAATAGCTGCGGGGATAGACCTCCAGATACTCTGTGCAGTTCCACTGCTCCAATCCCTTTTCATCCATCCAGGCCATCCGCTCCCGGATGATCTCCAGGATCGCATCCACATCTGCCGCCGCGGCCCGGCGCACCCTTCTTTCGCTCATACCAGCTGCTCCTCCTGATGTTCAAATTGCCTTTGATTATACTATAAGCCACCCCAAAGGGCAAAATATTTTTCTTTCCTTTTGTCCGCCCCTATGGTATCATGCACTCAAAAGGAGATGATGCGTATGAAATTCAACCATACCCCCACCCGGATCTACAGCATTGATGAACACGGCTCCCTGGTGGCGGAAATCACCTTCCCCACCACCGGCAAAAATACTTACTGCATCAACCACACCTTTGTGGACCCCTCCCTGACCGGCCAGGGCATCGCAGGCCGGCTGGTGCAGATGGCCGTGGATCAGATCCGCGCCCAAGGCGGCACCGTCACCGCCACTTGCTCCTATGCAGTGGCTGGAGAAACATCCTGAATCCTGAGCAAAGCGAAAAGCCAGGCTTTCCCCAAAGGAAAGCCTGGCTTTTTTCAACGGAATGCTTGTCAATAGCCCCATTCCACTACCTTCCAGGGGCCATCCGCCCTGTCGCGCAGCAGCGTTGCGCCATATTGGTAGTATACTGCGTTGGGGTTCAATGCAGGCGAGGCCCGCTCGCCCGTTTTGAAATCCAAAAACAGCACCAAGAGATTCTCTTCTTTGACCGGCGTTCCTTTCCCCGGTCCGTGGTACAGATAACCGTCAATCACCCGCTGCGCTTCCTCCTCGTCATAGCAGACTTTCAAAAGTTCACAGCCGGAAAAATTCCGAATAAAACTGCTTTTTGCGCAGCGGATCGCCGCGTCCAATTCCGCATCGCTGAATTTCTCTGACGCGCCGCAGTCCACCGCCGCATGCCCTACCTGGCCAAAAACGATGCAGATACCAAGAACCAACAGCAGTACGGCGCCCACCAGCAGTATCGTGGGCCGCGTTATGGTTTTCACAGCAGCATCACCTCTCGGCGCCATTATCGGTCTGCCATGCATCCTTTTTGTATCTTACCGCAGCGGCACCTCCGGCAGGCGGCTGCCCAGGCGGGACAGCAGTTCATTGGTGATCGTTCCGCAGGCCACCGCCACATCTTCGGCATGGATCCATTGATCGCCGTCACAGCCAATGAAGGTGGCCACATCTCCCTGGGCAGCCTCCGGCACGGCGGTCACATCCAGCAACAGCTGATCCATACAGAGCCGCCCTACCACAGGCACAAAAACGCCCCGCACCAGGGCACGGCCGCCCCGGCAGGCATAATCCCGGGGCAGCCCGTCGGCATACCCAATGGCCGCCACGGCAATGCGCCGGTCCTCCTCTGCCGTAAAGGCCAGGCCGTACCCCGCCCGTTCTCCAGCCCGCAGTATCCGCACGGCGGCGATCCGCGCCCGCAGGGACAGCACCGGCTTCAGCTCCACTTCATTGCGCACCGGAGCGCGGTCGCTGTAAACTCCGTAAAGGGCCAGTCCCATTCGTCCTAAATCACAGGGCTGGGGCGGCAGGTTCAGCGCGCCGTAGCTGGCCTGCAAATGGATCTTCCCCACATCGTAACCTTCCCCGCGCAGATCCTGCACCGTTTGATAAAACAGCTCCGCCTGCTTTTGGGTAAAGGCCGCATCCTCCTCCCGCAGACTGTCACTGACGCAGAGATGGGAAAACATGCCGTCCACCCGCAGCGTTCTGCTGCGCAAGATCCGCTTCAGCGCCCGCCGCCGTTCGCAGGGAATCCCCAAGCGGTGCATCCCGGTATCCAGGGCAATATGCACATGTACCGGCACCCCTTCGGCTTCCAGCGCCGCAGCATGGGCCTCATCCGCCACCGTCTGGGTAATCCGCCAGAAACACAGTGTCCGCACTTCTGACGGCGGCGTGTAGCCCAGCACCAGGATCGTGCCTGCAATGCCGGCCCGGCGCAGGCGAATGGCCTCCGCCAGCGTTGCCACCGCAAAGCAGCCCACGCCGGCCCGCCGCAATGTGCGGGCGCATAAAACGCTGCCATGGCCGTAGGCCTCCGCCTTGACCACAGCCATCAGCCGGCAATCCTGGCCCAGGCAGCGCTGCAGTTCCCCGGCGTTATGCCGCAGGGCATTCAGGTCGATCTCCCGCCAGGCGCGGCTGCGCGGGTCTGTTCCCCGCAGGGGCCGCAAGGCCTCCAGGGCCAGGGCCAGCGCAAAGCTCAGCGCCAGCACTGCCAGGAAGTGGATCAATGCGTTCCCTACCAACAGGTTTTCCCACTTCCCCACATGAAGCAGCCGCAGCAGCTTGGCCCCGCCCCGAATCAGCACAATGCACCAGGGGTGGAGCACATACACCAGCAGCGCAATCCGGCGCAGAGCCGGAACCTGGCCACGATTGGCGCCCAGCAGCAGAGAAAACAGGAACAGCATGACCAGCGGCAGCAGCAGATACATGCTGTCATGGCGCTGCCAGTTCAAACTGTGCAGCGTCCACGCCTCTGCGCCCATGGCCAGCAGTGCCAGACCCAGGCCCAGCGCCGAACGGCGGCGGGGCATCTGCACGCCAAAACTGCCCAGCAGCAAAAACAGCGGCGCATAAAACAGGCCGTTGCGCGTGTAGGTAGATACGGCAAAGATCCCGTCATAAACCTTTTCCAGCCAGGGGATCTGGGCCGCCAGGCCATAATAGCTGTCCCCCAGCAATCCGGCGATATAGAGCACCAGGGCCGCCGCCAGCGCGCCGCGGCCGCCCAACCGGCGCAGCAGGCACACCACGCCAATGCCCAAAACCGCCGCCGGGAAATACCAAAGATGGTACAGCGTACCGTCGATCAAAATCCGCCGCAGCCATTCCCCGATGCCGTACCCGCCCTGATACAGATTCAGCGGCAGGTAAAGGGCCATGGAAAGGCCGTATAGCAGCAGCAGTTTTCCGGCGGTGCGCCCTGCGCCCCGCCATTTCTGCCGGGCCAGGAAATATCCAGTGACCATCAGGAAAAAGGGCACTGCCACCCGGCCCAGCACCCGCGTCAGGATAAAGTCTGCCTCCGGGCTGAGGCCCATCAGGGGCGAAGTGTGGATGGCGACCACCAGCACAGCAGCCAGAATCCGGAAGCTGTCCAGCGCCGCCCCCTTTTTTTCCGCCAGCATCCGCCCTCACCCCCAGATCGTGACGATGAACCCGCCCACATTATCCCCGGAAATCTGACAGCAGTCCTCTGCCACCGTCACTTCCGTTTCCGTCCCGGCCCAGGGCACATAGCGAACCCGGGCCCTTTTCCCGTTTTCCAGCACACAGACCTGTTCGCCCCGGCGCAAAAAGGGGCTGTATTCTTCCAGACAAAGGTTGTGCTTGTCCATCAGCTCCGCATGGGGCGCTCCCACATAGCGGAAGTGCCACGGTTCCGCGGCGATGCCGGTCAGCGCCCGTTTTTCCTCCCGGTAGCGCTCGATAAAGCCGTATTTTGCAGCGCTGCGGCGGAAAGCGCCGCACACGCCGTCATAGGGAAACTCCGGGCGGATAAAATCGATCTCTTCCGCCACCTTGGCCAGATCGATGGCCAGCCCGCTCTGATGCTCGCTGCAATCCGGCAGGGCCACATAGCTGCGCGTGAATGCTTCCCCATGGTCGCGCAGGCTGTCCGCCCAGATCTGTTCCTGCTCCGTCCGGCTGCGCCAGCCGGACACGGGCACAATGCGTCCCGCGCCGCCCACGGATTGAATACAGGCTTCCAGCAGCGCTGCCGCCCGGCTCTCCATCAAAACGCTTTGCCCCCGCCGGGGCAATTCCGCCAATTCTCCATGAAAGCCGCCCTCCAAAGGATGCTCCCGATTGATCAGCACCAGCGGCCCGCGGTGCAGATCCGCTTCCCGCAGCAAAATACTCCTTTCCTTCATAGCGCCTCCATTCCCAGCGCGATCAGCCGCTCCACCAGCGGCCCAAACTCCAGCCCCGCCGCCTTCATCATATTGGGATAGCGGCTGTGGGCCGTAAAGCCGGGGATCGTGTTCACTTCATTGAACACGATGCTCCCGTCGGGCGTTAAAAAGAGATCCACCCGGGCAAACACCCGGCAGCCCAGGGCCCGGTAGATCGTTTTTGCCGCCGCGCAGATCCGCTCCGCCTGTTCCTCCGAAATGCGGGCCGGGCAATGGATTTGGGACGTTTTCAGGGTATACTTTTCCTCAAAATCAAAAAAACCGTCGCTCAGTTCGATCTCGTCCACCGCGCCCACGGTCAGGGTCTCATTGCCCAGCACGGCGCAGCCCACTTCAAAGCCCTCCACCGCTTCTTCCAGCAGCACCTCGCTGTCGTGATAAAAGGCGTTCCGCACGGCATCGTCCAAATCTTCCGGCCGCAGCACCTTGGTAACGCCAAAGGAAGATCCGGCCCGCACGGGCTTGACAAACAGGGGATAGCCCAGCGTCTCCGCCGCCCGGTAGATCTCCGCCGGAGATGCGCTCCGGTGAAACACCGCCGACGCGGGCACCGCCACCCCCGCCAGGGCCGCCAGCTTGTGGGCCCGATCCTTATCCATGCACAGGGCGCTGCACAGCGTGCCGCAGCCAATCACAGGAACGCCCGCCAATTCCAGCAGTCCCTGCACCGTGCCGTCTTCGCCGTTTTTTCCGTGGAGCACGGGGAAGGCCGCATCAAAGGGAATGCGCTCCACCTCGTCACCGAAAAGGATCAGCTCCGGCTGTCCCCGGTTGGGGGAAACGGCGCAGGGGATGCAGTCATCCAGGGCGTCGCACCAGCTGCCGTCCAGCAGGCCGTCCAGATAGCCGGTGTAATACAGCCAATGCCCGGCCCGGTCGATCCCCACGGGCAGCACATCGTATTTGCTTTTATCCAGATGGCGCAGCACCGCCGCGGCGGACTGCAAAGAAACGCCGTACTCCGTGGAACAGCCGCCGAACAGCACCGCAATACAAATCTTACTCATCGTTCAAAACTCCTTTCAAGGGGACAGGCCGCCTTTTCGTCCGCAGCCTGCCTGCAATCAAAAAGCGCTCCGCTTTGCTGTTTTTATGGTAGCAAAGCGGAGCGCTTTTTTCTTTCGTTTTCCTTGATGAAGTTCTTGTGCTTTTTTCGGGAAATTCTTGCAAATTTCTTACATCGCCGCCCCCTGAACCGGCAGGGCCACGGTAAAGGTCACCCGATTGTCAGCGCTGGCAGCGCTGATCCCGCCGCCGTGCAGTTCCACGATCTCCTTGGCAATGGCCAGGCCCAGGCCCGCCCCGCCGCCGGAGGTGCCCCGGGCGGAATCCAGGCGGAAAAACTGCTCAAAAATACGCTCCAGCTTCTCCTGGGGAATGGTCTTGCCCGCATTCTGGAAGCGCAGCACCACATAGCTTCCGCTGACCCTGCCGGAAATGGCGAGCTCCGTGTTCGGAAAACTGTAATTCACCGCATTGCGCAGCAGGTTGTCGAACACCCGGGCCATTTTATCGGTGTCGCAGGCATAGAGCAGCTTTTCCGGCAGATCCAGGCGGTAGGCCAGCCCCTTTTCGGCAAAGATCGGCTCAAATTCACTGGTCACCTGCTGCAGCATCCGGGTCAGATCCGTCTCCTCCGTTTCCAGCGTCAGGTGGGAGAGATTAAAGCGGGTGATCTCAAAGAATTCGTTGATCAGCTCCTCCAGCCGCTCCGCTTTATCCAGGGCAATGCCCGTGTATTTGGCCCGCATGACAGCGGACAGCTCCGGCTCGTCCCGCAGCAGCGTCAGATAGCCGATCACAGAGGTCAGCGGCGTTTTCAGGTCGTGGGCCAGGTAGACGATCAGATCATTTTTCCGCTGCTCGGCCTCCCGGGCAGCGGCAGCGTTCCGCAGGGAACGCTGCTTGGCCAGGTTCATCTGATCCTCCACGCTCTTGAGGGCTCCCGGCAGGCGGATGGGTGCGTCGTCCTGATCCAGCAGCCGGTCGCTGGCGGCCACGATGGCATCGATATAGGTCAGGGGTTTGCGCATCATCCAGGCGCTGATCACCACTCCGCCTCCCATCCAGGTCAGAACGATGGTTTCCAGGGGATTCCCCGCAAAAATCTGCAAAAAGCGGTACATCGGATCGCTCCAGTACCAGATTTTCAGGGAGGAAAAGAAGGCATAGGCCAGGAAATAAAAGGCCACCACGCCCACGGCAAATAAAATCAGCGTGATCAAATACCGGGCCAGCAGTGTGCCGGACAGCATACGGGTAGATGCCGTACTCCTCGGCCGCCGCAGCCGTCTGTTCTCTTTCTTACTCAATGGTATACCCCACCCCCCACACAGTTTTGATAAATTTGGGCTTGCGCCGGGGTTCGTGCATTTTCTCCCGCAGGCGGGCAATATGGCTCATAACGGTGTTGTTGCTGTCCATATATTTCTCGCCCCACACAGCCTCGAACAGTTCTTCGCTGGACACCACGCTTCCCCGCTTTTCGCACAGATACCACAGGATGGAAAATTCGATGGGCGTCAGGGCCAGCTCTTCATTGTACAGGATGCATTTGTGGTTGCTTTTTGAAATCTGCAGACCGCCGAAGTCAAAGCTTTCCCCGGCTTTCTCCCCGCCCCGGGGAGCATCGGCGGCATTGTAGCGGATGTATCGCCGCAGCTGCGTTTTCACCCGGGCCACCAGCTCCAGGGGATTAAAGGGCTTGGTGATATAATCGTCCGCCCCCAGGGTCAGGCCCATGATCTTATCCATATCCTCCACCTTGGCCGTGAGCATGATGATGGGAAAATAGTGCTCCTCCCGAATCCGCTGGCACAGGCGGAACCCGTCGATATCCGGCAGCATCACATCCAGAATCGCCAGATCCAGCGGCGTGGTTTCCACGCACTTCAAAGCGTCGGCCCCGTTATAAAATTTATGCACCGTGAAATTTTCATTGCGCAGATAAACCTCCACCAGGTCGGTGATGGCCTGCTCGTCATCCACAACCAGAATATTCGGCACAGCGCCCTCGCTCCCTTCTCTCCCGGCCATGCAGCCATGATCTTTTTTATATCATTGTACCATACTCCGCCGCCCCGCGCACCTTACGATTTTCTTGAGATTTGCAGAAGCTGCAATCAAAAGGCCATGATAGATCCCGGGGAAAATCCGGTTCTATCCACGGTTTCAGCGCGGCAAGGAAGAGAATTGGTTCTATTCGCCCTTTCCCTCTGCACAGCGCAAAAAACCGGCTGTTGTTCCCAACAGCCGGTTTTTTTATGTGGGGCTCAGCCCACGAAGGAGGCCACCGCATTCATCAGGCTTTCGTTGCGGGTGGCAGAAACATTGTTGATAAACAGCACATCCTTGGCCCCCGTGGCGTCCACCAGGGCGCTGAGTTTGTCGCCCTTGACTTTGCTGATATAGCGGTAGTCCACCACATAGACCTTCTGGTAATCGGGCACCAGGAAGGGCACAAAGGCGTTGCCGAAGGACTCCTTGATCACGATGCAGGCGCTGCCATCGGTCACAGCAGGATTTTCGATCACAGACCAGGCGTTGTCGCCGCCGATAAAGCAGGAGTATTTCGATGACGCAGCCCAGGTGCTCACATCGGACACCACCATCCAGTTCAGCGGGCTGCCGTCATTCTGGGTGATCGCAATGCTGTTGGTATCCTTGGGCACATAGGCAGCGATGGTATCGCCCCCCGCCAGGGCCGGGTTCTTGCCCGAATCGCTGTAGAAAGATCCCAGGAAGCCGGGATATTCCGCCTTTGTAAAATCCTGTTCCAGATCGGCAGGCTGCACGCCCCGGGCCTTGCAGTA
>CALDMR010000032.1 GCA_937915065.1 uncultured Clostridia bacterium | reverse complement strand
GCCTTATTTCCCGGCGGGTTCCGCGTTGTCCGCCAGCTCGAACTTATAGCCGACGCCCCAAACGGTTTTCAGCGCCCATTGGTCGCTGACGCCTTCCAGCTTTTCGCGCAGGCGCTTGATATGCACATCCACCGTGCGGGAATCGCCAAAATAATCAAAGCCCCAAACCTCATCCAGCAGCTGATTGCGGGTATACACCCGGTTGGGCGACTCGGCCATATGGTAAAGGAGTTCCAGCTCCTTGGGCGGCGTATCGATCTTTTGACCGTTCACCAGCAGCTCATAGGAATCCAGGTCGATGACCAGTTTGTCAAAGGTCAGCTTTTTGCGGGTGTCCGTGGGCAGTTCCGTGCGGCGCAGCACTGCGTTGATCCGCGCCAGCAGCTCTTTCATTTCAAAGGGTTTGACCACATAGTCGTCCGCCCCCATATTCAGGCCATTGATCTTGTCAAAGGTTTCCCCCTTCGCCGTCAGCATGATCACTGGCACCCGGGAAGTTTCCCGCACGCGGCTCAGCACGCCCCAACCGTCCAGCACCGGCAGCATCACATCCAGCAGGATCAGATCCGGCTCTGCCTTCGAAAACTCCGTCAGCGCTGCGCCGCCGTCACTGGCGATCCGGACGCTGAATCCTTCCTTCTCCAGATACATTCTCAGCAGGTCTGCGATATTGTTATCATCTTCCACAACCAAAACGCTTCGCGCCATGGGCCAGCACTTCCTTTTCTTCTTTTTCCATCCTCCGGGCCGATGGGATGCCCTATTTTCTTTCTATTATAAAAACTTTCCGCCTTTTTTCTTGAACATTCTGTAAATTCAGCGGATCGAAGGGAATTTTTCCGTCATCACCCGCAGGCCACTTCGTTCACCGCCCGCACGGTATATGACCCGCCGCGCAGCTTGACGCAAACCGTGTTCAGCGCCGAAGCGCTGGTATCGTCGCCGCCCAGCAGCAGCTTCACCGTGCCGCGGCTGTTTTCGATCCGGCTCATGATCCGCGCGGCGCGGCCGGAGGGAGTGCTCCCCAGCGTCTCTGCCGACAGGGTGGGACTGTAAACCGCATAGCCGGCAGACGCCGCCGTGTCCGCCCGGACAGAAAGGATCATGCGCGTCACCGTTCCGGTGCAGCGCCGCAAATAGTCGTTGGCCTCCTCCAGCTCCTCCGGGCCGCCCGTTTGGATCAGACCCAGGCGATGCCCCGAAGCTACGATGCGCCGCAGCATATCGTCCCGCCCTTCCAGGCTGTTCGCCGGGAAAAAGAAGGCAGCCTGATAGCCGTAGCGATCCAGGGTGTTGAGCATGGCAGCCACCGTTTCATCCTCTCCGGCCCGCACGGCCAGCAGCACCCGGGCCGTGGATTTGCTGTCGTTTTCCGCCTCATCCTCCGGCGGATCAGGCTCCTCCGTCCCGCCTCCGTTGTTCGGGTCTGCCGGTTTCGGCGGCACAGACGGCTGCTTGCTCTGTTCATAGGCCCGGTAGCGGGAGGCCAGCATGGAGGACGCCGCATCCACAAACTGGCTGTCGGACAAAACCGCCCCCTCGCTGCGCAGACGCACCAGGGGCGCCCAGACCGTATCCACCACAGAATAGCTCAGGCCGAAATAATTGCACACAAAGGACAGTGGGAAATACACATAGCCCCGCCGGGAAATGGCGCTGGCGCTGTAATAGGTGCCCATCTTGTTGTTGGCGCCGCCCCCCGTCAGATCAAACTCCAGCACTTTGCGGCTGTTGTAAAGGATCGCCGTCTGGGCCGATGTATCGCGCACATAAGACAGGCCCAGATCGTAAGAAGAAAGCACGGGGCTGGGCACATACAGCGTTCCCCCGGACCAGAAGGGCATGGTTTCGTCATTCAACGGGCATACGTTTTCATTGACCGCGGTGAAATATACGCTCTCCGCCGCCAGAGGGCGCTCGGCCCACAGGGGCACCCCCAGCGTGAACACCAGCACTGCGGCCAGCAGCAGGCCTGTAACGCGCCGTTTCATCGGCGGCACCTCCTCTTCCGTAAAGCAAAGGGGCCGTTTTTCCGTCCCTTTTGCCTGCAATCGCGCAGATTTATAATTAGTTTAATTATATCACATCATTGCCCGGTTGCCAAGGTTTTCGGCGTATAGGGCCCGATGGTCACATCCGTATAGTACCAGTGCAGGATCTCCAGATAGTCCTTTCCCTCCGCGGCCATCACATTGGCGCCGTACTGGCTCATGCCCACGCCGTGGCCGTAGCCCGTCACATGGAACACAATATTCCCATCCTCCACAGCCACGGTAAACGCCGCGCTGCGCAGGGAAAACAGACTGCGCACTTCCGTCCCCTTGACTTCCACGCCGCCGATGACCATAGACAGCACCATATCCGAGTCGCTGCGCTGCACCGCGCCGAACCACTGCTCCGCCGCGCCCTCCAGCCGGGCCTCCGGGTGCTTTTCCAGGAAGCGCTGGCGAAATTCCTCCTGGCTGAAGGAGGCCACGCTGTAATAATTCGGCACCTCGCCCTCGCCCTCAGGGCTTTTCACGCTTTGCAGATAGGGCAGGTCGTTGACCCACACATCGCCGGAGGGGTTGGTCTGCCCGCTGGCAGAGGAGAAAAAGGCCGCCAGAATCGGCTTGTTTTCATAGAGGATCGTCATACCGTCGGTGCCCCGCACCGCTGCCGCAATTTTATCGCTGTAATACGACGCGTCCGCCCCCCAGGCCTCCCGAGCCGCTTCCTCCGTTTTGAACGCCTGGCAGCAATGGATATCGCTGCAGATGTCCGCGTCGGGATGGTTGGCCACCGGCCCGTTTTCCACCTTATATAATGTCTCTGTCCGGGCGGCCACGGCCTGGGCTTTCAGCGCCTCCAGCGCAAAAGACGCCGGCATTTCCGCCCGGAGCACGCCCTGCAAATAGGTGTCCAGATCCATTTCCTGCACCGTGCCGTCGATTTTGGCCCGGATGGTCACGGCGCTGTCGGCCACCCCCGGGGCAGGCACCTCGATTTTTTCCCGTTCCACCGGCATACCGTTCCGCCCGGCCAGGCCCAGCAATCCCAGGCCAAACACCGCCGCAATCAGCACCCATGCGGCCAGAATACTTCGTTTCATACTTTTCGCTCCTGCATTCTTTTTCTGAATGATTTGTTTTATGATACCATATTCCCCCGCCGGAAAAAAGATGCCATTGCACCACGGCCCGGCACCCCGCGCCGATTGCAAAATCCCGCCGCCCGTGTTATACTCGTTTCGCTTTATTTTATAGAGGTTCAGGTGATCCCATGGGATTGAATCAACGCTTGTTTTATCTGCTGTTTCCTGCCCTGGGCGGCGCAGGATTTTTGCTGCGCGCCCTGCAGCTGCGCTGCGGTTTCGAGGTCGATACGGGCCTGGCCGTGGCCGGATACCCCGCAGGAGGCGTCCTTTTGCTGCTGGCGGCCTTGCTGGCGGCATTGGCCCTGGCCGCAGCCCGGGTGCTGCCCGCCGCTCCCCCGGCAGACGGCGGGCGCTCCGCCCTCTGCCCCGCGGCCGCCGCCTTTTTAACGGCCGTAATGGGCTTTTCTCTGCTGGCCGCCGGGCGGGGCAGCCATCCGGCGGAGCTGCTGCTGGGGTTGGCGGCCCTGGCCACGGCCCTGCACATGTTTCTCGCCCCCCGGGCCGCCGGCGGGCTGCGGATCTTCTGCGCCATGGAAACGACTCTTTTTTATGTGGTCTGGCTGGTGGTGCTGTTCAGCCGCCACGCCACCGATCCGGTGCTGATGGGTTTCTGGCCCCCGCTGCTGGCCCTGTGCGCCGCCGTCTTTTCCTGCTATTTTCTGGCCTGCGCCGCCTGCGGCCGCCCCCAGCCCCGGCGCTGCCTGTTTTCCCTGCTGCTGGGCGGCAGCCTGGCCCTGATCGCCGCGGCAGACGGGTGCATCCCCGCCCCCGCTCCGGCGCTGTGGGGCTTCCTGGCGGCGGCGCTGCTGCAATTCGGCGCCGCCTGGGCCTGGCTCGCTCCCCCTAAAAACATAAAAAACGGGAACGGTTAAAGCCGTTCCCGTTTTTTATTTTGGATGGAAGATTTTGATGAAAAGAAGATACTTACTTTGCTCATGCTTTATACTAACCGGGGATTATTACAAAAAAAAGCGCGAGTTATTACAAAAGTGTTAAATCTTCAAAAAATCTTCGGCAAAGCATCCCCGGGCCGCCGGAGGGCTTCAGGCTTCCCCCCGCAGGCCCCGGAAGAAACCGGCCAGCACGGCGGCACACTCTTCCCCCAGCACGCCGCCCACCACGGCGGGGCGATGGGGAAAATCCTCCATAAACAGGTTCAGCACGCCGCCCACGGCCCCCATAGCCACATCCCGCGCGCCGTAAAACACCTTGCCGATGCGGGCGTTCAGAATGGCCCCAGCGCACATGGGGCAGGGCTCCAGGGTAACATACAGCTCCGCCCCGGCCAGGCGCCAGCTGCCCACGGCCTCGTTGGCCTGGGCAATGGCCTCCATTTCCGCGTGGGACGCGGTGCTCTGCTTTTCCTCCCGCCGGTTGCGGCCCTCGCCGATGATCTCGCCCCGGAGCACGATCACGCAGCCCACGGGCACTTCCCCATGCTCCGCCGCTTCCCGGGCCAGCTCCAGCGCCCGGGCCATATACCGCTCTTTCTGATCCATGCACCTTTCCCCTTCCCCTGCTGCTTTCCCGTTTACTCTACCACATCCCGCAAATTTTGGGAAGAGCGTATAGCATTTGGAATATTTGTCCAAACTGGACATAACCTAACCATACGAGGAGTGGATGCAAGGTGGGTGAAAAACTGGTGCTTTTCAAAAAACACGGGCCCGACGACAACGAGCTGGATGATCTGCTGCGCTCCCTGTCCCGCACCCAGCGGGAGATCGACCAGGCCTATAACCATTTCAATTTTGCCAGCGATCCCGATCTGGTGGAATCCTATGTGTACGAGATCACGGCCCTGCAATGCCGCTACAACTATCTGCTGCGCCGGGTGAAGGAGCGGGGCGGCGCAGCCGCCCTGGGCGCCCTGCCCGGCAAAGAAGTGTAACCCCGGAAGGAATGAGGTTCCCCATCCATGAACATTGCCGAACAATTTTTGCTGGCCATCGCCCTGCTGTTTCTGGCGCTGGTTCTTTTCAAGCTGTTTTCCGCCCCCCTGCGGCTGGCCCTGAAGGTGGCGGCCAACACCGCCCTGGGCTTTCTGGCCCTGATCGCCCTGGATCTGTTCAGCCCCCTGCTCGGCCTGCACATCGGCGTGAACCTGGTGAACGCCCTGGTGGTGGGTATTCTGGGTCTGCCCGGCCTGGCCCTGCTGGTGCTGTCCCAATGGGTGTTCCTCCTGTAGCGCCCCTACATACCTCCGCCGCGCTGTTTTTTCCGAAACAGCGCGGCTTTTTGCATAAATAAAGCCACATCTTTTTGTACATTCATACAAAGCGAAACTTTTTTCCCGATTTCTTGTCCACAACCCGCAAAAACTTACGTTATAATATATAGAAGAGTTATTTGAAAGGAGATGAAATCTATGCAGCGCAAACACTATTTATCGGCAACGTTCGTACTGGCAGTCATTGTAATCGTCGGTTTGCTTGTTTGGGGATATCAACGGGCAGCTACCGACCCCGTTGCAGTATATGACACGGAAGAGGACGCTTTCAACGCAGGCATCGCCGCCCGCCTGCCTGTCACAGGAACTGTCCCAACGCCCATATTTTCCTATCAGATCGATGGCAGCACACATTACATACTGCCCTATATCATTCAGGACAGCGGCAGCCTGTCCTATGCAGAAGCCGTTTATTCCCTGAAAACATTCCCCAACGGCACCGGATATTCTTACGAATTGTCCCCGGGAAATTATGCCGTTTACCAGGAAGATGAAAACGGGAATGTTGTGAATGATAATTATGTAGCTACACTGACTGATGCGCACAGCAAGATCACACTTCTGGTGGGAAAATCCGGGGAAAAGACCGTCATTCCGGACGAAAACCATCTCCTGACAACAAATCTGGCAAAGGGCGCCGCGGATAATACCTGGGGCATTTTTGTTTTAGTTTATCAATCCGCCCGGGAGCCGGTTCCACTGCCGCAGGTTGTACCCACAAAGGTTCTGGATTCTACACCGCAAACGGAATAATATTACCCGCATGTCCGACTCCTCGAAATTGTTTCAACAAACTTTAGACAGCCGCAATAGAGGCCCTCACATTTTATCCCTTCGGTTACTCTAAATGCAGCAGAAAGGATCGGTCATATTTATGAAATTCCAGAAAAAATCTATGTGCATTGCTATGTTAGCAGTTATAATGCTTATGACAACATCTGCCTACGCTACAACAGAAAACAATTCAGCAAATCAAGACGACGCCCCCAAAGCAAGTATAACTCAATATAAATTTATCAAAAAAAGCGAAACAGATATGGGGTTAGACAAATCCAGGGCAAAAGTAGTTGTTGATTGGACTGCCTACGGCTTTGAGCGAACCGTCACAAAAACAATGCTTTTGGAAGCATCCTTTACACCGTCAGTTTCTGTTGAAGCCAAAAATGCCATCAATTCAACATTAACTGGTTCATTAACAGTTTCCTATTCCTATTCGGACTCGTTTACACCACGGCCAGCAAAAGAAATGCAGCAAAGAATTATGATTGCGCCTTATATTAGCAGAGTAAAAGGCAGCATGCAACTGTGGGCAGTACCAGGGGGATTTGTAAAGGAATATGATCAAACAGCTGACTGTATTTATGCCCACCTGGTATACGCTGAAGACAAAAAATCAGATGCTTAAGAACATATCCACACCTAATAGAAAAAGCCATTATAAATCTTTCAAAAGGAGCACACAGCTTTGCTGCGTGCTCCTTTTTGCACAAATATAGCCTTTCTAATTTGTGCAATGCTACAAATCCGTGTCAAATGAAAAAGTTTTTCTCAATTTCTTGTCCAAAATCCGAAAAACTTACGTCTTAGTATATAGAAGGATAATTTGAAGGGAGGTGCTATTTTTCTTTTTTTATCCACTATGATTTCATATGCAATAAAATTGTAGACGACAATTAAGAAGCGAGGTAAAATGATTTAGATAAATACACATCACATAATACCGCCTTTGCCGGGGTCTTTTACGAACGTCTTTGGGGCGTTGGTGATGGATACAAAGTCTCCAGCTGGACCTAATCGAGAGCCCCAAAGAGGCACGAAAGACTAACTATTAAAAGTCAAGCCTGAAATGAATGGATTAGCAAAAAATT
>CALDMR010000031.1 GCA_937915065.1 uncultured Clostridia bacterium | reverse complement strand
TGCAGTACAGCGGCTTCCTTGCTGTGCTCGTCGGAGGGGCTGCCCTTAGCGGGGTGGTTGTATGTACCGGCAGCGCCCACCAGCTGATCTTCGTTCACCAGATCATAGTTGTTGCTGCCATCCATGCGCTTTTCCAACCAGCGAAGCAGGATGGAGGCAATCAGCGTCATAGACAGATAGGCGACCATTTCGATGGCGGCGGAGGGGAAATACTGGTAGGTGGCGCCCACTGCTGCGCGGTGGACAGAGAAGAGTTCGCCGTAGGCGATAATGAACATGACAGAGGTATCTTTGATGTTGATGATCAGGTTGTTGCCGATCTGGGGCAGCAGTACGCGCAGGGCCTGGGGGATGATGACATACAGCATGGTCTGCACATGGGTCATACCGATGGCCTTAGCGCCCTCGGTCTGGCCGGGGTCGATGGACAGGAAGCCTCCGCGGACGGATTCGGCCATGTAGGCGCCGGTGTTGATGGATACAACAAACAGTGCAGCCACGAAAACGCTGGGCCATTTCACCAGGCTTCCGGTGAAGTAGGGCAGGCCGTAGTAAATAAACACGGCCTGCAGGATCATGGGGGTGCCGCGGAATACTTCCACATAAATGCGGATGATCGCACGGATCAGCCCCAGCACAACACGCTTTACGATGTTGTCGTTTTTCGAGCAGGGGATGGTGTTCAGAATACCGCAGACAAAACCAATGATGCAGCCGATCAGCGTGGCAAGGACTGCCAGGGTGATGGTGTTCCACATACCATTGAGATATTGCCCGCCGTAATCGGCCCAGACAGAGGCGATATCAACGCCCAGCTGCTGGAACTGATGCAGGATAATTTGCAGCATAGGAAAAGGCTCCTTTCTCTTTCTCAATACACTCTCAAAGGCGGCAGACAGGGGGCCTGGCCTTATTTTACGGCGCCGGACAAGATCCGGCGGCATAAAACAGGGTCAAGCGGGGGAGACGTGCTCCCCCGCCCCGGCTGTATCAAAGAGAGTGAACTGTTTTTACTTGCTCAGGGGCTGTACAGATACAGCTTCGTCCATGATGGCTTCGAAATCTTCGGCGGTCATGGTGGACAGGACGCTGTTGATGGCATCCTTCAGTTCGGTGTTGCCTTTCTTCATGGAAATGCCGATGTTGACCTTTTCTGCGCGCTCATCTTCGGTGAACTGGAAGTCGCCGTCGGTGCCGGAGAAGTCCAGGATGACCATGTCGTCATAAGCGGCGACAGCGGCTTTGGCGGTGGGCATGTCGGTGCAGACAAAGTCCACAGTGCCGGTTTCCAGAGCCATCAGCATGGCGGGAGCGGACTCTGCGGCGGTCTGTACCTGAGCGCCGGTGATCTGGGGCAGGCAGTCATCGTACCAGATGGTGGACTCCTGGGCGGTGCAGGTGCCGGTCAGCTCGGAAATAGAGGTGGCATTGGCGTTGGCATTGTCTGCCTTCGTGACGCACACCATGGTGGCATAGTAGTAGGGGCCGGCGAAGTCGACCTGCTTGCTGCGGTCTGCGGTCATGGACTGACCGGCGATAACGGCGTCATAAGTGCCGGACTGAACGCCGGGCACCAGGGAGCCCCAGTCGGCCTGAATCACTTCCAACTCCCAGTTGTTGGCCTCGCAGATCTTCTTGGCGATCATCACGTCATAGCCGTTGGCATAAGAGCCGGACACATTGGAAATGGGCACTGCGCCGTTGGAATCGTCGCTCTGCGCCCAGTTGTAGGGGGCATAGCCGCATTCCATGGCAATGGTCAGCACGCCGTCTTCCACGCCGGAGGGGATGCTGTTGGTTTCTTCGCCGGAGGAGGGGGCTGCGGGGCCGCCGCAGGCTGTCATGGACAGGGTCATCAGGGCGGCGCAGGACAGGGCCAGGAGGTTCTTCTTGTTCATCATGTTTGTTTCTTCCTTCCAAATGATTTTTCCGCGGAAGCAGAGGTTTTGCTGAAAGGCAATAAAAAAACCATGCTACCTTTCAGCAACGGAAAAGTATCATGGCAATCCCAGCGAAAATAGTTCGCCTCGGTCAATGATAGCACTCCACATTGCTGTGACAGTCTGTCGGATGTTCTCCGCCAGCCCAGATCCCTTTCCCGGCCGGAAAGCGGACCTTCGGCAAAAAACCCTTTCTCATCACAGCGGCGGCCTGCCGTAGTCTGTGTGGTACTGATGTTTTTCGCGCCTCTACCATTGAATCGGAGCAGTGCTCCGAAACAATCTTTATGCGGTTATGTTGGCATGGTAGCATTTCTTTCGGGCGCTGTCAATACCTTTTTTCCTTTTTTGGGGCGCCGTTTGGAGAAATAAGGACTTTTTGTAAAAGATCACCAAGGAACGGGAAAAAGATGGGAGCATTCTGGTGAAAACTGCTTTTGTAAAAAAGTAAAAAAAGAGCCGGTAGGGGCTTGCATTTTGAAGTGGATGCTCCTATAATAAGTGCCAAATCATAGTGAAGGAATCAGCTTTTATGAATCACATCTGCTTCACAACTGCATTCTCTTTTAGCGCCTGCGGTCGATTTATCGGCGGCGGTTACTTTTGCTGGGATGCATAACGGGTTGTGAATTGATGAGTGGAAAGTTTTCATAGGCTCCGGCGCAGCTTGCCGGACATGTAGCTCATTGATTGACGGCAATCAATGGGTGTTTTTTTATACCTAATACTGCATATGCAACAGAAAAGGAGAGAATATTTATGGTCGTCGTAATGAAACCCCGCACCGCCAAAGAGGATATCCTGCGCCTGGCAGCGGAACTGGAGCAGCTGAACCTGCAGGTCAGCATTACCGAGGGACATGGCTGCAGTATCCTGGGATTGGTGGGCGATACCACCGCCGTGGATATGGACAAAATCACCATCAACGAGCATGTGGAGCGCGTGATGCGCGTGTCCGAACCCTATAAAAAGGCCAACCGCAAATTCCATCCTGAGGACACGGTGGTCGGCGTGGGCCGGGCGAAAATCGGCGGCGGCAGCTTCGGCGTGATCGCCGGCCCCTGCAGCGTGGAGAGCGAGGAGCAGATGGTGGAGGTGGCCCTGCGGGTCAAGGCTGCCGGCGCTTCCATGCTCCGCGGCGGCGCTTTCAAGCCCCGCACATCGCCCTATTCTTTCCAGGGGATGGGTACCCGGGGGCTGGACCTGCTGCTGCTGGCCAAGGAAGCTTCGGGTCTGCCCATCGTGACAGAGCTGATGAGTCCCAAGTATTTGGATCTTTTTGAAGAAAAGGTGGATGTGGTGCAGATCGGCGCCCGCAATATGCAGAATTTCGACCTGCTCAAGGAAGTGGGGAAGATGAGCAAGCCCGTTCTGCTCAAGCGGGGGCTGTCCAACACCTATGAAGAGTGGATCATGTCGGCGGAATATATCATGAGTGAGGGCAATGAGAATGTGATCCTCTGCGAGCGGGGAATCCGTACCTTTGAAACCTATACCCGCAACACCCTGGATGTGGCCGCCATTCCCTGTATCAAGCGGATGAGCCATCTGCCCATTATTGTGGATCCCTCCCACTCCGGCGGCATGAGCTGGCTGGTAGAGTCCCTGGCCCTGTCCGGCATTGCCGCTGGATGCGATGGGATCATTGTGGAAGTGCATAACGATCCCCCCCACGCCAAATGCGATGGCCAGCAGTCCCTGACGCCGGGCCAGTTCGAGGGGCTGATGGATAAGATGGGCAAGATGGTTGACCTGATGGGCAAGCACATTGTAAAATAAAATAAGTGTTCAGCAAATCCGGGGGCACTGCCCTCTGGGTTTGCTGATTCTGATATCATGAGGAGTTTGAAGGATGAGAAATCTGACTGTGGAGCTGCCCGGGCGGGCTTATGACATCAAGATCGGCAGCGGTTTGCTGGGGCGCTGTGGCGAGCTGCTCCGCCCGGTAACCCGGGCGGAACGGCTGGCGGTGGTGACGGACAGCAACGTGGGGTCTCTGTATTTGAAGCCGGTGATGGAAAGCTTGCTGCGGGCTGGATTTACCGCCTTTTCCGTTACATTTCCTGCCGGAGAGGCCAGCAAGAATATCCGCGTGCTGAACGATCTCTATGAAAGCTTCGCCGAGGGCGGGCTCACCCGGGGCGACGGCGTGGTGGCTCTGGGCGGCGGCGTCACCGGAGATATGGCCGGATTTGCGGCGGCCACCATGTTCCGGGGAGTGGATTTCATCCAGATTCCCACCACGCTGCTGGCCCAGGTGGACAGCAGCGTGGGCGGCAAGACCGCCATTGATCTGCCCCAGGGGAAAAATCTGGTGGGGGCTTTTTATCAGCCGAAGCTGGTGCTGGCGGATACGGATTGCTTTGCCACCCTGCCGGAGCGGGTTTTGTGCGACGGTATGGCGGAGGTGATCAAGTATGGCATGATCGCCGATGCGGACTTTTTTGCCTTTCTGGAGCGCTTGAATGGCATTCAAGAGGCTGCGGAGCACTGGGAGCAGATCGTGTATACCTGCTGCAATATCAAGCGGGCCGTGGTGGCAGAGGATGAACGGGATGTGGGCCGCCGGGGCATTCTGAACTTCGGCCACACCCTGGGCCACGCCTATGAACAGGCCTACCATTACGAAACCTATACCCATGGCGAGGGCGTGGCTGCCGGTATGGTAAAAATGCTGGAGCTGGAGGAAAAGAAGGGCCGCCGCACGGCGGAACTGAAAGCGCGCCTGGAGGCGCTGCTGGAGCGATTTTCCCTGCCTGCGGCCATTCCCTGTTCTATGGATGCCTACCGCGCTGCGGTGGGACTGGATAAGAAGGCGAAGGGAAAGACGATCAGTGTGATCGAAGTGGAACAGCTGGGGGCGGCAGAGATCGTGCCCATGGATAAGGAAGCGCTGTTTGCGCTGCTGGAGGAATCAAAATGAATGTGACAATACAACCTGCCACACTGCGCGGCACCATCACGCCTCCGCCGTCTAAAAGCCAGGCCCACCGGCTCATCATTGCCGCCGCCCTGGCGGGGGGAGAAAGCGTGATCTCCAATGTGGCTTTTTCCCAGGATATTCTGGCCACGCTTTCCTGCATGGAGCAGTTGGGAGCACGGTGGGAAAAGACGGAGGAGCATGTGATCCGCATCTCCGGCATTTCTGCGGGGCAGCCTCTGTTGGGAGAAGACGGGCTGCCCCACTTTGACTGCGGCGAAAGCGGATCGACTTTGCGGTTTTTGATCCCTATCGCCCTGGCTGTGGCAGGGGGCGGCGTGTTCACCGGCCGCGGCCGCCTGATGGAGCGGCCGCAGCAGCCCTATTTCGATTTGTTCGATGAAAAGGGAATTGCCTACACGTTAAAAGATGGCGTGCTGACAGTGCGCGGATGCCTGGAGGCGGGTGAGTATGCGCTGCCCGGCGATGTGTCCAGCCAGTTTTTTACCGGGCTGCTCTACGCCCTGTCTCTGGCGGATGGAGATTCGCTCATTTCCAGCACCACCCAGCTGGAAAGCGTGGGGTACATTAATATGACGCGCCAGGCCATGGCCGCCTTCGGCGTGGAGAGCCGGTGGCAAAGGGCGCGCACTCTGCAGATCGCCGGCGGGCAGAGTTATGCTCCGTCGGTGGCTGCGGTGGAGGCAGACTGGTCCCAGGCCGGCTTCTGGTACGCTGCGGCGGGGATCGGGAACGATCTGAAGGTCACCGGTATGAATGAAAACTCCATTCAGGGCGACCGGGTGATTTTGGACTGGGGCCAGATGCTGCGGGACGAACCCCTAGGGGGCGTGGTTGTTCCGATCCTGGGCCGGCCGAAGGATGGGACAGCGGCATCCCAGGATGCAGTAAAGGCGGAGAAGCGTTTTGGCGTCAGCATCAGCGTGAGATTCAGCCCCGACCTGGTGCCGCCGCTGGCAGCCTGGGGGGCACTGACGCCCGGATGTGATCTGCTGATCAAACATGCGGAGCGGCTGCGGATCAAGGAAAGCGACCGCCTGGCTTCGGTCACGGCGGTGCTCAATGCGCTGGGGGCCCAGGTGACGGAAAAGCAGGACAGCCTGTTCATCCGGGGCATGGAAACCCTGGCCGGCGGCGTGACGGTGGACAGCTTCAACGATCACCGTATCGCCATGATGGCGGCCATTGCCGCCACGCGCTGTGCCGCGCCTGTGACCATCACCGGCGCGGAGTGCGTTCGGAAATCCTATCCTGATTTTTGGGAGGATTACGAAATGCTGGGCGGACAGATCACACGGGAGGGATAAGGGATGAAATACACGATTTTCGGTGAAAGCCACGGCCCTGCTATCGGTGTTGTGCTGGAGGGAGTGCCCTCCGGTATTGCGGTCGATATGAAGTTTATCCGTGCGGAACTGCAGCGCCGCGCGCCGGGGCAGAACGCCCTGTCTACCGCCCGCCGGGAGGCGGACGAGCCGGAGATCTTCTCGGGCGTGTTCGAGGGGCGCACCACGGGCACTCCGCTGTGCGCAGTGATCCGCAATACAGATACCCGCTCCGGCGACTATGCAAAATTAAAGGATTTGCCCCGCCCCAGCCATGGAGACTATGCCGGTTCGGTGCGCTACGGCGGTTTTAACGATTACCGGGGCGGCGGCCATTTCTCCGGCCGGCTGACGGCGCCCCTGGTTTTTGCCGGGGCCCTGGCAAAGCTGATCTTGCGGGAGCAGGGGATCACCGTCACATCGGCCATCTCCATTCTGGGCGGTACGCCGGACCCCACGCCGGAACAGGCGGAGGAGATCATCCTGGCGGCCAAGAGGGAAGGCGACAGCGTGGGCGGCGCAATTTTCTGCGCGGTAGAGGGCGTGAAAGCCGGTTTCGGCACGCCGGATTTCGGCTGCAACGCAGAGGGCATTTTTTCCCAGTATTTGTTTGCAGTACCGGCGGTGAAGGGCGTGGCTTTCGGCGCGGGTTTCGGATTTTCCTGCATGCGCGGCAGCGAGGCCAACGATCCTTTCTATATGGACGGCGATGCTGTCCGCACTCGGAGCAATTGCTCCGGCGGGATCAACGGCGGCATTACCAACGGCATGCCCATTACGTTTGAGGTGGCGATCCGGCCCACCCCGTCCATTGCCCGGGAACAGGATACGGTTGATCTGACCGAGGGGAAGGACGCCAAGCTGACGATCAAAGGCCGCCATGACCCCTGCATCGTGCAGCGGGCCCTGCCGGTGATTGAAAGCGCTGCCGCTCTGGCAGCCTGTGAATTGATCGGCCTTTAAGCAGCGGAAAAAGGAGAGAACGATATGAATAAGTTACAGAAACAGACGACCACGGCGGATGTGGTGATCATGGACGGAGCAGTGGTCTGCGGGGATGTGACGCTGGGAAAGGGATGCAGCGTTTGGTTCAATGCTGTGGTGCGCGGCGATGAGGACTGCATTTCCATTGGGGAAGATACCAATATCCAGGAGTGTGCGGTGCTCCATGTGGATCACGGGTGCCCCCTGCGCATCGGCAAGGGCGTGACAGTGGGCCACGGCGCCATCCTGCACGGCTGCTCCATCGGAGAGAACTCCCTGATCGGCATGGGAGCGGTGGTGCTGAACGGTGCCCGCATCGGCAAAAACTGCGTGGTGGGCGCCGGTGCGCTGGTGACCAGCGGCGCGGAGATCCCCGACGGCTGGATGGCTTTCGGCAACCCGGCCCGGCCCGTGCGCCGCATGAAGGACAGCGAGATCGAGGATAACCGCGCCAGCAGCGCGCATTACCGGGAGAGAAGGGAGCTGTACCGCTGATGAGCAAGCTGGAGGAATTGCGGGCCCAAATCGATGAGATCGACAGCCAGATGATCGCTCTGTTTGAAAGGCGCATGGATGTAACGCGGCAGGTGGGCGAATATAAAAAAGAACACGACCTGCCGGTGCTGGATCGGCAGCGGGAAGAAGAGGTGC
The DNA here is from genome assembly GCA_937915065.1 of uncultured Clostridia bacterium. Lineage (GTDB taxonomy): Bacteria > Bacillota > Clostridia > Oscillospirales > Oscillospiraceae > Pseudoscillospira. The sequence continues at coordinate 2,527 of CALDMR010000031.1, read as the reverse complement.
TGGCCAAGAAGGAAGCTATGCTGAAAAACAAATACCTGAAAACAGAGGTCAAGGACTTTTTCGGCAGTATTATGGCCATCTCCCGCCGCCAGCAGCGGGGCTTGATGGCGGATCAGAGCCGCGTGGAGCACTTTGCTTCTTATAAAAATATGGTCAGGGCGGCCCGGGAACCGGTGGCCCATCCCCGGGTTTGTTACCAGGGGGTGGCGGGCGCCTATGCCGAAGAGGCCACGGCCCTGTTTTTCGGCGAAGAAGTGCAGCGCAGCGGCGCTGCCACCTGGCGGGATCTGTTTGAACTGCTGGTGGCAGAGCAGGCCGATTATATTGTGGTGCCCATCGAAAACAATTCCACCGGCTCTATCAACGGGGTTTATGACCTGTTGGCAGAATATGGCGCCCATGTGGTGGGAGAACAGCTGCTGAAGGTGGAGCACTGTCTCTGCGCGCTGCCGGGCGTGGGCCTGGAGGAAATCACCGATGTGTATTCCCACGAGCAGGGCTTTTTCCAGAGCGAGGAATTTTTTGCCGGCCACAGGGAGTGGCGGCAGAATGCGGTGCTGAATACTGCCGCTGCGGCCCGGCTGGTGGCGGAAAGCGGAGTGCGCAGCAAAGCTGCCGTTTGCAGCCGCCGGGCGGCCCGGCTCTGGGGGCTGGAGGTGCTGCAGGAGGGGATCAACACCAGCCGGGACAACTACACCCGCTTTTTCGTTGTGTCCAAAGAAATGGAGATTCGTTCCGGCAGCAACAAGATCAGCCTGATGTTCACCCTGCCCCATGAGCCGGGAACCTTAAACCATGTGCTTGGGATCCTGGCAGTGCATCAGATGAATATGCTGCGCCTGGAATCCCGGCCCATGCCCGGTAAGGGCTGGGAATACCGCTTTTTTGTGGATGTGGAAGGCGATCTGCGGGATGAGAATCTGAACAGCGTGCTGTTCGAGATCCTGGAAAACACATTGACGCTGGGCATTCTGGGCAATTATCCAAAGGGTGCGTGAACCATGGGAAAAAATATTGTGTTGATCGGCCTGCCCGGCTGCGGAAAAACCACGGTGGGCACGCTGCTGGCCAAAGCCATGGGGCGGCCCCTGGTGGATACCGATGAGCTGATCGTAGCCCGGGAGGGGCGCAGTATTCCGGCCATTTTTGCAGAAAACGGAGAGGACTACTTTCGGATGGTGGAAAGCGTGTGCGCCGAAGAGGCGGCGCAGATGTCAGATGCAGTGATTGCCACCGGCGGAGGGATCGTTCTGACAGCGGAAAATATGCGGGCGCTGAAACGCAGCGGTGTGGTGTATTTTCTGGATCGCTCGGCCCGGGAGATTGCTGACAGTGTGGATGTTTCCGGCCGGCCGCTGCTGAAAGACGACCGGGAAAAGATTTTTCGCCTGCAAAAAGAGCGGGACCGGCTGTACCGCAGATATGCCGACGCAGTTTATGCAGGCGGCACGCCGGCGGAGCTGGCGGAAACCATTCAGCTGATGTTTGAAATGACGGAGTGAAACAATGGAAAAGATCAAACTTTGCGTGATTGGCGATCCTGTGGAACACAGCCTTTCGCCGGTGATTCACAATACGATTTTGGAACGCTCCGGCCTGCCGTATGTCTATGGGCGCGTGCAGGTTCGGGCGGAAGATACGGCAGCCTTTCTGGCCCAGGCCAAGGAGGAAGGCTATGGCGGGTTTAACGCCACGATGCCCCACAAAACGGCGTTGGTGGAACTGATGGATGAGTTGGACGAGGATGCCGCGCTGTGCCGTGCGGTGAATACAGTGGTGCTCCGCGACGGGAAAGCGCGGGGGTGCAACACCGATGGGCGGGGCTTCCTGCAGATGCTGTCCGACCACGGATTTTCGCCGGAAAAAAAGACGGTCACGGTGCTGGGCGCCGGTGGAGCTGCCCGGGCGGCGGTGTTCAAATTGGCCCAGGCGGGAGCGGCCCGCATCTTCGTCTGTAACCGGACGCCGGAGCGGGCGGAAGCGCTGGCCCGGGAATTTCCGGCCCAGATCACGGCCTGCGCCTTTGATGAACAAACCCTGAGCGACTGCGCGCTGTTCAGCGACCTGCTGGTGAATACGACGCCCATGGGGATGACCGCAGTGGCAGAGCAGTTTCAGTCCTTTGACTTCCTGGCATCGCTGCCCAAAGCTGCGCCGGTGTGCGACTTGATTTACAGCCCGCCGGAAACGGAACTGCTGCGCCGGGCAAGGGAGCAGGGGCACCGAACGATCAATGGCCTGGGCATGCTGATCCACCAGGCGATCTTTGCGCTGGAAGCCTTTACAGACACGCAGATTGATGCGGAAACAGTGATGCCTCCGGTGGAAGCAGCGCTGAAAAAAGCAATGAATGCATGAAAAAATCGGGTATTGCAGAAGCAATACCCGATTTTTGATTTTGGTTGAATAAGCGTTACTTTAATTCCACCTTGGCAGTGCGATGGATGATCTCATGGCGCTTGGGGCCGGTGGAGAACATCTTCACAGGGACACCCAGTTCCTGTTCGATGAAGTCGACATAGGCCAG
>CALDMR010000030.1 GCA_937915065.1 uncultured Clostridia bacterium | reverse complement strand
TGACCGTGCGGGAGCCGCCGTCGCCGCGGCCGAACACCTGCACCTGGATCAAATTTGCGCCCAGTTTATCAAACTGCTCGTTCATCATGCGCTGCATGCCGCTGCCCAGGCCGGTGATCACAATGACTGCCGCCACGCCGATAATGATACCCAGCATGGTCAGTAATGCCCGCACCTTGCTGGACATCAGGGATTTGAAGGCCATCCGGAAGTTTTGTTCAAGCCCCATTATCCATTCGCCTCCCCTTCTCCGGCCTCCGTGGGCTGAACCACCGCCCGCGGGTCATCAGCGGGACCGTCGTAAATCACACGGCCATCCTGCAGGCGGATAATGCGCTGGGCCCGCACAGCAATGGAATTGTCGTGGGTGATCAGCACAATGGTATTGCCCTCGCGGTTCAGCTCCTGGAGGAAGCTCAGCACCTCCCGGCTGGTGCGGGAGTCCAGCGCGCCCGTGGGCTCGTCGGCCAGGATCACCGACGGATCGCCCGCCAAGGCCCGGGCAATGGATACGCGCTGCTGCTGGCCGCCGGAAAGCTGATTGGGCATATTTTTCGCTTTAGCCTCCAACCCAACGCGCCGCAGGGCTTTCAGCGCCCTGGCGCGGCGCTCCGCCGCACCCACGCCCGCATACAACAGCGACAGCTCCACATTTTCCTGAACGCTCAGCTTCGGCAGCAGGTTATACTGCTGAAAAATGAAACCCAACAATTTATTGCGGATCTCCGCCTGCTCGTCATCCTTCATAGTGGACACATCCACGCCATTGAGCCGGTAAGTGCCGCTGGTGGGCACATCCAGGCAGCCAATGATATTCATAGCCGTGGATTTACCGGAGCCGGACTGTCCCACGATGGCCACAAACTCTCCCTTTTCAATCCGGATGCTGACACCATCCAGGGCATGGACCTCCGTATCGCCCATATGATAAATTTTATAAATATTCTTCAGTTCGATCAATGCACTCATAGGCTTTGTATCACCCGCACTTTACACGTCTGAAGCCATTGTCTGAACAGCCCCCGGATTGGCCGCCTGCTGCTCGATCAGCACCAAGTCGCCTTCCTGCAGGCCGCTGGTGATCTCCACATATGTACTGTCATTGGCGCCCAGGGTGACCTTTCTTTCCTCTGCCAGCGTATAATCGATGCTGCCGTCCTTTTCAGAAACAGCCTTTGCCGGCAGAACCCGCACAGTGTCCCCGCGGCCCACAGCAGACAGCGGCACCGCCAAAATGTGCTCCACCCGTTCAATAATGATCTCCGCGCTGACATTCATACCCGGCAGCAATTCAGGATCGGGATTTTCCACCATCACCGTGACAGGATAGTTGGTCACACCGTTGGCCGTCACGCCGTTGATGTTGATTTTATCCACATACCCGGTAAAGGTACGCCCCGGCAGCGCATCCACGGTGATCTCCACCCGCTGCCCCTGCTGCACTTTCGGAATATCCAGTTCATCGATCATCATATCAAAGGTCAAAGCGGACAGGTCGCTGATAACCGCCATGGTGGTGGTACCCACCTGGCCCACATTATCGCCGGCGCTCAGATCCTTCTGGGTCACTGTGCCGGAAATCGGCGCCTTGATCTGATAGTTATCCAGCATATCCTGGGCCGATTCCAGGTTCAGCTGGGCGTTTTCCACAGCCAGCGCCGCGTTTTTCACCTGGTCGTCCATATTGGCCGCATCCAAATGGAGCAGTTTGGTACCGGGCGCCACTGTGGTGCCCTCAGATACATAGATAGCATCCACTGTACCGCTCGCCTTGGCCAACACCTGGGTCTCTGTGGCATATGCAAAGGTTCCGCCGCTCTGGCAGGCCAGATTGCCCACCCGGGCCGTAGCCGCCATGCCGCCGGTGATACCGCCGGGGTTGCTGACAGAAAGCTCCACCGCCTGCACCAAGGTGCCGCCTGTACCCACAGCTGTGTAGGAGGATACATTTTTCACCGTGGCTGCCACGGTTTCACCGGTGGCGGTGATGGTCACCGTGGCACTTTGTCCTGTATGAATATTCTTGGCATCGGCGCTGTTGAAATTACACTTGAGGGTCATGGTTTTATTGTCGGTCACCGTAACAACAGCCATACCGGCATTGACGCTGTCCCCCTTCTTCACTTCAATCGAAGACACCTGACCGGACACCGTGGACATAACCGTCAGATCCCCGGCTGCGCGAACCGCCTGATCGTAAGCCAGTTTCGCCTGCTGCACGCCCAGTTCTGCCTGTTCCACAGATGTCTGAGCCGTTTCAGCATCGATCTCATACAGAACCTGATCCTTTTCCACCGTATCTCCGATCTCGAAGTGATCCTTCAGGATATCGCCGGTAACCATAGCCACAATGGTGCCCGAATGGATGGGCTGCACTGTACCGGTACCGGAAACAGAAACCGTCAGATCCCGGTAGGATGCTTCCTCTGCGCTGTATCCGCCGAAGCCCAAACCGGAGCCGCCTCCGCCGCCCAGCAGGCGCAGCAAGAGCAGCAGCACAACAACAGCTATCACCGCAATAAGAATGATTTTCTTTTTACTTTTTTTCTTTTTCTCCGGCACAGCGGCGGACTCCTCCGCCTCTTCCGCAGGCACAATAGCTGCTTCCGCCTCTTCGGCTTCGGCCAATTCCTGCTTCGGCTTCTGCTCCAACTCGTTTTGATTCATTCCAGTTCTCCTTTCGCTGTCCTTTCCAGCATACCTCGCTTCAAAATCATCAGCTGCTTTTTCAATCGGGTGCGAATGGCCCCTGCAGTTTCAGGAGACCGGAAGCTGCTCAGCACCGCATTGCCTACAACATCATATAAAAGCTCCAAATGATCTTCCAACGTTACATCCTCTGACTGCCAAAAGTTGGCGCCCAGCACCACTTCCTGAACGGAATTTCCGCTTTGCTGCGCCACAGCCATGCCAGAGGACAAATCCATCGCGGGATTCAACTGTGCCAAACGGATCATCTGCGGAAGGCGCAAATCCGCGTCTTCCCTCCGCTCCATCACCCAGTCATACCCCGTGAGCGCCGCGGCAAAGAGATCCTCTTCCTGCAGTTTCTCCCGCTGCCACAGCGCCTCTTCCATATTTTCGCACACCTGCCCCAACAGGAAATCCAGCAAATCGGTTTTATCTGCAAAATATTGATAAAAGCTTCCCCGGGAAATATTGGCGCGCTGAATGATCCGGTTGATGGAAACTTTGTCAAAGCTGACGGATGTCAACTCCTCCCAAGCCGCTTCAATCAACCGCTGCCGTTTTTCCTCCGGCAAGTTATAAAAAGTTGCACTCGGCACTTCTCAGACCTCCCTTTTCCGCACCCGCGGCCCTTTGCCGGCAGCTGCGTTCTTCATGCGCCCCGCTGCCACTGTTCTCCCCTGTCTGCACTTCATGTATATGACAGGTTGTCATAATTATACGAAATCATTTTTTAGAATACAAGTTAAATATTATTAACTTTTTATGAATTTTCGAAGACTCCCTTCGCCCGCTGCACAAAAGCGCCCTCCGGAGCATGCTGCTTCGGAGGGCGCTTTTAAGAGCGCTTTTATATTAAAAATTATAAAAATCTCCGCAGGGGCAGGATCGCCACCCGCAAAACGGCATAGAGCGCCTGCTTGACCGGGCCTAACTCCTGATCGTTATAATGCTCGCCCTGCACATATGTTCCGTCCGCCTCCATAGTGCGGCTGTAAGTCTTGTCCCGCTCCGCTTCTTCCCGGATGCGGCGGTTCAGTTCCGGCGAATCCACCACCAGCATCAGCTCCGTGTCCTGATAGGTGCTGCGCATATCCAGATTGTAGGATCCCACCACGCTCAACCGGTCGTCGAGCACCAAAGTCTTTGTGTGGCTGGACTGGGTTCCCATATATTCATACACCTGCACACCGGTACGGCGGATACGCTTTTTCTGGTTCAGATAATCTGTACAGCCCCAGGGATTGGCCCCGCTGGCCACAGCATTGGTCAGGATCTCCACCCCGGCCCCGCCGCCGGTGATCCGTTCCAGATCCGCATACATCTCCGGCCCGCAAATAATATAGGGCGTATAGATCACCACATCTTCCGCCCCGCTCATCAGATCGGACAGCGCATACCACATCCACGGTTCCTTATTCTCCGGCCCGATGGGATTGCTCAACAGGTTGACCGCTCCCGTTTCAAAGGTACAGGCCTCCCAGTCCCAATCGGTAAAAGCCTGGGGCCACTGAGCCTGCAGCGCCGCATACCGCTGGGCCAAAGTGTCGCGCAGGGCATCCTCGTCCCGCGGCGCCCGATCCGGCAGCGGACGGCTGGCGGGCAAGGCCCACACCGCCTCAAAGTATTGCTCCAGCTGGCGCAGCGAGGTATCCGGCGCAGTGTCGCCCCCCACCACCAGCAGCTCCCGGTCAATATTCAGCTTTTCCGGCGCATAGTTACCCAAAAACAGATCTGTGGTGTTCCGCCCTCCCAACAGGTAGCGCGCACCGTCTGCAATCAGATATTTATCGTGAAGCCGCGCCTGCATGGTCCAGGGCCGCAAAAGATCGATCGGATTGTAGATCCGGATCTGGGCGTTTTCATGGTGCTCCAAGGCCCGGAAATTCTCATTGCCCCGCACGTCGAGCAGGCCGCTGGTTCCGTCGATCAGAACCCGAACCTGTACCCCCCGCTCCGCAGCCTGATACAAGGCGGCCAGCACATCTGTTCCCGACTCATCAGCGTTGAAGTCAAAGGTGGATAAGATCAGTTCTTTTTCCGCACTTTGGATGAGATTCAGCCGGCACAGCAGGGCATCCTCGCTGTTGTCAATATAAGCCACCCGTTCCGCCCCCGGGCCCTCGCCATAAAAATTTCGGGCAGCGTATTCCGCCTGAAAATCCTCGGACACCTCTTTATGGGGCAAATAGGGCACCGTGGCCAGCAGCGCATATGCCACCAGAAACAAAACCGCTGCCCTGCGCCAAAAACGGAGCGTGCAAAAAGGCGATTTCTTTTTCTCCATACCAACTTCCTTTCCCGCAAAACAGACATGGACACAAGCCCCTCCAACAGGGTTGATAATGTAGAAGGTATCATACCAGACCCGCCCGGGAAGCGCAAGACTCCGGGCCAATTATTCATAAACGCGTCATATTTTCACAGTCCTGCGGCAAAAAACGGCGCCCGCATCAACGGGCGCCGTTTTTATGCCTTTTTCAATGCTTCACTCCATCACTGCGCCGTTTTCCAGCACAATGGGCGCCAGCTCCTCTTCCTCGCCATAAAGGTCGGGCCGGGCCAGCAGATAGGCTTTCAGCTGCGCACGGTCTTCAAACCGTGTAGCCTGGAAAGGCGCGGCCGGGCCGTATTTTTCCACAAACAGCAGCCCGTCTTCCTCCTCCAGCAGCACACCGGTGTGGCCGACAAAGCGCGCATCATCAAAGGAGGAATGGAGATACACGGTGATCAGGGAAACACCTTCCGCAGCGTTGATCCGGATCTCCCGATCCTGCCAGGCCTGCCGGATCTTTTCCAGATGGGCCTCTTCGCTGTCCGCCCCCTCCAGGGGAACCCAGTTGAACAGCGCAGCAAAGTTGGTTCGATCCTCTTCGCTCATGGCAAACCGCTCCTGCGTGTCCACCGCATCCAAATCAAACATCAGATAGGTATCACTATCGTCATAGGCGCCGTTGGTAGAGATCTGATCGCCCAGCAGGAGAAACGCAGTCAGACGGCAGTTGGCTTCCGGCATATAATCACCATCAGGCAGCTCCACCAAATCAAACGTCAAATCGCTGTAATCCGTGCCGCTGCCCTCCATGGGCACAAAATCTGCCGCCAGATTGTCAGAGGTGACCCGCCCGTTGAAATCTTCAACCCAGGAAAGGAACGCAGTCGCCCGCTCCTCTGTTATACCGTGATCCAGCAGCGCGCCGGATACTTCGGCACAGGGCCCTTCGCCCGCCAGATTCGAGTACACCACGCCGCCCTCGGGCGCCCCTGTTTCCCCGGAAGAGGGGGTGCCGGCCGGTGCGCCGCAGCCGGCCAAGGCTGCGGTCAACAGAGCTGCGGCGGTACATACTGCCATGCTTTTTTTCATAATTCTTTCCTTTCTCATGGGCCGTTCCAAGCGGGATGTCCCGGGCGTCCGGGATAAAGGTGCAACGGCCTGTGCTTATGCCCCCAGGAGGGCGGTTCTAATGGCTCCCACAATGTGGAATTTGTCGTTCAATCCGATCAGGAAAATTGCCAGCACGATCAGCGGCAGAATATAAGTGGCATAGATCCGCATCGCATTGCCCTTCATCTTCAGACCGCTGCCTGTGTTTGCTTCGCGGGTAAAGTTCTTCCATCCCCACCCGTAGCGGGAGGTACAGAACAACAGATACACCAGCGAACCCAGCGGCAGCCAGATATTGGACACCAGGAAATCTTCCAGATCCAGAACAGCACTGCCTTCTCCGAAGGGCTGGAATCCGGAAAGCAGATTATAACCCAGCACGCAGGGCAGCGACAGGGCGATCACAATAAAGATGTTGGCCAGAGCAACCTTCTTCCGGCTGGCCCCGGTCAGATCCATGCAGCAGGAAATGATATTCTCGAACACTGCCAGAATGGTAGAAAAGGCCGCAAAGGTCATAAAGATAAAGAACAGACTGCCCCACAGGCGGCCCAGCGCCATGTTGTTAAACACGTTGGGCAGCGTGATAAAAATCAGGTTTGGGCCGCTGTCTGCCTGCACGCCGAAGGTGAAGCAGGCGGGGAAAATGATCAAGCCCGAGGTGATGGCCACAAAGGTATCCAGCACTGCCACATTGACCGCCTCGCCCAGCAGGGCCCGATCCTTGTTGATGTAGCTGCCGAAAATAGCCATGGCGCCGATACCCAGGGACAGGGTGAAGAAGGACTGATTCATAGCGCCCACGATCGTGGCCCCCAGTCCCACTTCCATCATCCGTTCAAAGTCCGGCAAAAGATAGAAGGACAAGCCCTCTTTCGCTCCATCCAAAGTAAGGCTGTGAATGGCCAGCAGAATGATCAGTGCCAGCAGCGCCAGCATCATGATCTTTGTAATCCGCTCCAGGCCCTTCTGCAGTCCAAAAGAATTGATAACAAAACCCACGACCACAACAAGGACCATCAATCCGCCGGTTACCAGCGGATTGGCCAGCATCTGGCCAAACATGGCCCCCACGCCCGCCGCGTCTTTTCCCACAAAGGCTCCGGTGGCCGTAAGATAAAAGTAATGGATCATCCATCCGGCCACGGACGTGTAAAACATCATCAGCAGGTAATTGCCGATCAGGCACAGATAGCCATGAATATGCCATTTCTGCCCCGGTTTTTCCAGCACATGATAGGCCCGCACCGGACTTTTCTGACTGGCACGGCCCACGGAAAATTCCATGGTCATAATGGGCAGGCCCAAAATCACCAAAAACAGCACATAAAACAGCACAAATGCCGCGCCGCCGTACTGCCCTGCCATGTAAGGAAACTTCCAAACGTTTCCGATACCGATGGCACAGCCCGCGGAGAGCAAAATAAAGCCCAGGCGCGAACCGAGTTTTTCTCTTTCCATGATTCTCTCATACCTCTCTCAAACAGAAACTTGCCGCCGGACTCTCTTCCCGGGGCATCCGCTTTATTGTAGCGAACCACCGCCAAAAATGCAACTGCTTCCGGCATTTTTATTCTCTTTAAATTCATTCCGCCGATTTTTGGTTTTCTCTTGACAAACGCAATTCACTCGTTTATGATAAATGCAATCTGAAAAGGCGATGATGGGAAGAAAGATCGCGTCCCCTTTCCTGCAGAGAACTGGCGGCCGGTGCAAGCCAGCGGAAATGATGCGATGGATACTGGTCCCGGAGCCGGCTGCCCGAACCATTTGCGTAGGGCCGCCCGGTACGCACCGTTATATGCCGGGGCCTTGTTGGAGGCCGTCGAGGGTCTGTTGGGTAACCGCAGGCCGAACCAGGGTGGTAACGCGTAAGATACACGCCCCTGACTGAAAAAGTCGGGGGCGTTTTTTTCATGCCCCCCGAAAGGAGTTTTTTCTATGATGTATGAAGGCTGCAAAAAGTATATCCCCTTTCATCCCGAGGAGATTCCCGACCGCACCTGGCCGGACAAGGTGATCGACCACGCCCCTGTCTGGTGCAGCGTGGATCTGCGCGACGGCAACCAGGCCCTGATCGACCCCATGAATCTGGCAGAAAAGCTGGAGTATTTTCAAACGCTGGTGAAAATCGGCTTCAAAGAGATCGAAGTAGGCTTCCCCTCTGCCTCTGAAACAGAGTACGAAATCCTGCGCACTCTGATCGAGCGGAACATGATTCCCGACGATGTGACCATTCAGGTGCTGGTGCAGGCCCGGGAACATCTCATCAAAAAGACCTTTGAAGCCATCGACGGCGCCAAAAATGTGATCCTGCATTTCTATAATTCCACTTCCACCCTGCAGCGCAAGGTGGTGTTCCACGCCGAAATGGACGGCATCATCAAAATTGCTACCGACGCCGCGGCCCTGATCCGCGAGTTGAGCGAACCGGTTATTGCCGGCGGCATGAATTTGCGCTATGAATACTCTCCCGAGAGCTTCTCCGGCACGGAAATGGACAACGCTGCCCTGATTTGCCAGAAAGTCATCGAAACCATCGGCGCCACCCCGGAAAACAAGATCATCCTGAACCTGCCGGCCACGGTGGAGGGCAGCATGCCCAATCAGTATGCCGATCAGATCGAATATTTCATCCGCCATCTCCCCTCCCGTGACTGTGCCATCATTTCCGTTCATCCCCATAATGACCGGGGCACCGGCGTGGCCACCACCGAAATGGCGCTGCTGGCCGGCGCAGAGCGCGTGGAAGGCACCTTGTTCGGCAACGGAGAGCGCACCGGCAATGTGGACATTGTCACCGTGGCCATGAATATGTACACCCAGGGCGTTGATCCCCAGCTGGATTTCTCCCAGATCAACGCCATCAAGGAGATGTACGAGCGCTGCACCAAGATGGTGGTTCCCCCCCGTCAGCCCTATGCGGGCCAGTTGGTATTCACCGCCTTCTCCGGTTCCCATCAGGACGCCATCAACAAAGGCACTCAGTATATGAAAGAGAGTCAGAGCCCCTATTGGGAAATCCCCTACCTGCCCATCGACCCGGCAGATGTGGGCCGCGAATATGAACCCATCATCCGCATCAACAGCCAGAGCGGCAAGGGCGGCGCCGCCTTCGTCATGCAGCACAACTTCGGCTATGACCTGCCCAAGATCATGCATGCGGAATTCGGCCACATCGTGCAGGTGGAAACCGATAAAGTAGGCAAGGAACTGCCCGCGGAGCGTGTGTTCGAGCTGTTCAAGGAAAACTACATCGACGCAACACATCCCTACGAGCTGCTCCGCCATTCTTTCCAGGAAACCACCGGCGAAGACGGCAAGTCCCATGTGCGCTTCTGCGGCACACTGCGCCACACTGACACCACCTTCGACGTCTCCGGCCAGGGCAACGGCCCCATCAACGCATTTTTCAATTCCATCCACGGTCAGAAAATGGATCGCTTTACCTTCGTGGACTATAAAGAACACGCTATCACCGATGGTTCCGACTCTATGGCCGTGGCCTATATCCACCTGCGGGATGAAGCCGGCCGGGATGTGTTCGGCGTGGGTGTGGATCACAACATCAACCTGGCCCCCCTGCGCGGGATCCTCTCTGCCATCAACCGCGCATGGCTGGCCCGGCACAAAGACGCATAAGTACGCACTATAGAACCGAAAAAGGAGCTGCGGCACACTAATCTGCCGCAGCTCCTTTTAATCTCTTTTTATGCGCCAACTAATTTCTCCCAATCATTCTGCATCTACCGAAAAAGCCTCTTCATCCAGATACTTTTCACCCCATTTGGTCAGCTCATAAAAAGCAGGGATCAGCGCCCTCCCCTTTTCCGTCAGAGAATATTCCACATGGGGCGGAATTTCGTTAAACTGCTCGCGATGTATAATTCCAATGTGTTCCAAATCCCGCAGCGTAGCGGTCAGCATAGTACTTGTAATTTTAGGAATTGCCTTTTTTAATTCACCAAAACGGCAGGGCTTAATGCAAAGCTCATAAATAATATGTGTGCGCCACTTGCCTCCAAGCAGTTCCAGCGCCCGCTGGATAGGACACTCTTCTTCATCAGCATTACTGGACAGAATACGAATCAGCTGGTCTTCAATCGTAAAATCCCGTTCTTCCCCCATATCCACAGCCTCCCCGCCGCTATTTTGTAGTATTTTCAAACATATATAGTATACTACGCTATACTGAGTATATATTTTTTGCGTACTTGTGTATCTTTTTCTGATATAGTACAATTTTTATATCAACTATACCAGAAAGCCTATAACACGTCAAGGCTATGCGAATTGGAGGTACCGTCATGACTTGTTGCGGAGGTAAAAAAGTCAATCGCAAAAAATGGACACTCGGAACAACAGACCGCATCAACCGATTAAGAGATCAGTTCTGGAAAAACGATCCTGAATTGGACATCTGCCGCGCGCTGATCTATACCAGGGTATACCAAGAAAGCGAAGCTGAAGATGTGGCGATTCGCCATGCCAAGGCCCTGTTAGCTTATATGAGAGAAAAACCCCTTGTCATCGGAAATGATGAACTAATCATCGGTACCGAGGGGGCCAAGCACCGTTCAGCTGTAGTTTGCCCGGAAATTTGCTACCAGTGGATCATAGACGAGATGGATACTATGAGCACTCGAGCTCAAGATCCCTACCAAATTTCTGCTGAAACCAAAGCAGCTCTAAAAAACATAATCATCCCATATTGGAAAGGCAAGTCCATGGAGGATTACTGCATGGCAAATATGAGCGATGAGCTCAAAAGTGTTGGTTTGGGAACCAACATCGTATTCAGCGATGCCAAGTCTTCCACTGGCGGTGGTGAATGGTCCGTAGGTTATCATAACATCGTAATGAAAAAAGGCTTCAAGGGTGTGCGGCAAGAAGCCGAAGCTGCCCTGGCCGCACTGGATCGAACAGACCCGCAAACCTGGGATCAGGCCACTTTTTATGAGGCTGTTATTATTACTTGCGAGGCATGCCGTGTAATGTGTTTGCGGCATGCAGAATATGCCAAAGAACTGGCTGCTTTGGCACCAAATCCTGCGCGGGCGGCAGAGCTGTTAAAAATTTCCGAGGCCTGCCGCGCCCCATATGAAGCGCCCAGGAATTTCCATGAGGCCGTGCAGGCCGTGTGGTTTACACAGATGATGATTTGGGCAGATGAAAATCAGCAATCTTGCTGTATTGCCAGACCGGATCAGTATCTATACCCGTTCTATCAGGCCGATTTGAAACGTGGTGCTATTACAAAAACAGAGGCCCAAGAATTGTTAGAATGTCTTTGGATCAAGCTTGCGGAATATATCTATGTAGTGACCGAAGGCGCAGCCTCTATTTTTTCAGGCTATATCTCCTATTGCGGCGTAACCATCGGTGGCGTAGACGAAAACGGAGAAAACGCCGTCAATGAACTCTCATCCATGATGCTCCAATGCACAGCAGATCTACAAATGAATAATCCCACATTAAATGTCCGTGTCAATCAAAAGACACCAGACAGCTTTATGATGGAGGTTGTCAACTTGATCCGCTTG
>CALDMR010000029.1 GCA_937915065.1 uncultured Clostridia bacterium | reverse complement strand
GAACAGAACTGGTGGCATAGGGTATTTTATGTCTACTAACTATTGACTACTTCACCGGCTTATGCCGGCGCGGGGCGGTTTTTCTATTCACAAGGCAAAGGCGTCTTATTCCACGCCCAGCATATCACACAGGGACAGCACATAGATCTGGCCCGCATTGACCACATCTTCAATGTCCACATTTTCATTATAGGAATGGATCCCTTCGGTATTGGCCGGGCCGTACTGAATCGTCGGAATCCCCTTTTCGCGGTAGACCCGCGCATCGGAAGAGGCCCACTGATAGGCCGGGATCACCTCGATGCCCCAGACTGCTTCTGCATTCTTCTTCACCGTCTGCACAATGACCGCATCTTCATCGGTATAGTTGCCATCGCTCTTCCAGAGCATATCGTAGCTGATGCCGTCCACGCCGCTGTCAGCCACGATCTTGGCCATCATATCCTCGATTTCCTGATGCTCCACACCGATGGGCAGGCGCACATCCACCACGGCCTCGCAGTAGTCCGGCACCATATTGGGCCGGGTACCGCCCTGGATAATACCCACGTTGGCAGACACATGACGAATCCCCTCGCCGCTGCCGGGTTCGCCCACTTTCTCCTCCGTCGTGCGGATCGAATTTTCCAGGGCATGCTGCTGGCTCTCCTTGAAATGGCCCTCGATGGTCGTCAGCAGCGACATTTTATCCAGCACCTTGGCCAGCTTCACAATGGCATTATCGCCCTTGAAGCCGCCCAGGCTTCCGTGGGCAGACTTGCCGGATGCCTTCAGAATGATATGCAGGCCGCCCTTCTGGCCGATCTCAATATCGTCGCTGGAGGTGGGTTCTGCAATCAGGCAGGCGTCGGCCTGCTCAGCATAGCCGTTGTCGCACAGCCAGCTGGAACCGTATTCGCCGCCGCTTTCCTCATCCGAAACCAAATGCAGGCGGATATTGCCCTTCAGCTCCACGCCGGACTCCTTCAGAATCCGCATGGCAAACAGCAGGCCTGCCACGCCGGCCTTCATATCAGAAGTGCCGCGGCCCAGGATCTGCTTGTCCGTCACCGTGCCGCAGAAGGGATCAAAGTCCCACTGCGCTCTGTCTCCGGCGGGCACCACGTCCAAATGGCCGTTCAGGATCACACTAAAGCCCTCGTCGCTGCCCATTTTGGCCACCACGCAGGGGAATTCGGGATTCTCGCCCACTTCTTCATAAGCAATGCCAGCATCCTTCAAATACGCTTCGACAAAGTTTACCACATCCCGCTGGGTACCCGTGGGGTTTTCACTGGGGATCCGGATCAGATCAGATACCAACTGCACCAATTCTCCGCTGCGCTCCTTTGCCAGCTGATGCAGGCTCTCCCGTGTCACTTGACTCATCATTCACGCTTCCTTTCTTTTATGCGCTGCGCTTCCTGCCGCAGCTTTGAATAAAAAGATGCAGTATCACAGCCGCCCGCGCGGCTGTGATACTGCCATGTTTTTGCATCGTTCAGGCCTTTGCCTCGTCATGATAGAGGAAGCAGGCCACCTGATGGCCGTCCCCGGTGTCCTTCAGAACGGGGATCTCTTTGCTGCACCGTTCCATACAGTTGGGGCAGCGGCCTGCCAGGGGGCAGCCCACCTGCTCGCCGATGGGGCTGGGGATCTCGCCCTTCAGCACAATGCGATCCTTCTTCTGGAAGGGCGACTCCGGCGGAATGGCCGACAGCAGCGCCTTGGTATAAGGATGCAGCGGATTGTCGTAGATCTGGGAAGCCCGGCACAACTCCACCACACGGCCCAGGTACATAATAGCGATCCGGTCGCTGACGTGCTTGATCACGCCCAGGTCATGGGAAATGAAGATATAGGTTAGGTTATGCTGCCGCTGCAGGCGGTTGAACAGATTCAGCACCTGGGCCTGAATGGACACGTCCAGGGCGGAAACCGGCTCATCGCACACAATGATCTTCGGATTCAGCGCCAAAGCCCGGGCCACATTGATCCGCTGGCGCTGGCCGCCGGAAAATTCGTGGGGATAGCGGTTCATATGCTGGATATCCAGGCCCACTTCCCGCATCAGTTCCAGCACACGTTCCTGCCGCTCCTTGGGATCGGTGATGATATTGTGCACTTTCAGCGGCTCGGCAATGATATCTTCGCAGGTATTGCGGGGATCCAGAGAAGAATAGGGATCCTGGAACACCATCTGAATGTCCTTTTTCAGGGTTTTCAATTCCGCACCCTTCAGGTCGAAAATGTTTCTCCCCTGGTATTCCACAGTACCTGCGGTTGCTTTATGCAGCTGAATGATCGTGCGGCCCAGGGTGGACTTACCGCAGCCGGACTCACCGATCACGCCCAGGGTTTCGCCCTCGTACACATCCAGGGACACATCGCTCAGCGCATGCAGGATCTGGGGCTTCGCGCCGATTTTACGGCTCTTGATCTTAAATTCCTTGGTCAGCCCGCGAATCTTCATCAACGGTTCGCGCGCTTCTGTCTGCACGGTTGTTTCCTCATGCATCGCTTTCAGTCCCCTCCCCTCTCACCAAATGGTTCACGCCGTTCTGGCGGTGGCAGGCCACGAAATGGCCCGGCTCCACTTCCACCAGCGGCGGCACAGATTTGCAGCATTCCTCTGTCACATAGGGACAGCGGTTATAGAAATTGCAGCACTGGCCGGTCAGGCGCAGGTCGGGAGGCGTGCCGGGAATGGCGCGCAGGTCGGCCTTGGCCTCGTCGGACAGGCGGGGAATGGAATCCAGCAGTCCCCAGGTATAGGGGTGTAGCGGATTGGAGTACAGTTCTTTGGTGTCGGCGCTCTCCACCGTGTTTCCGGCATACATGACCATGACCTTGTCGCACATCTCCCACACCACGCCCAGGTTATGGGTGATGAGAAGAATGGAGGTGTTCATTTCCTTCTGCAGATCCTTCAGCAGATCCAGCACCTGGGCCTGCACCGTCACATCCAGGGCGGTGGTCGGCTCGTCGGCCAGGATAAACTTGGGCTTGCAGCACACGGCCATGGCAATGATCACGCGCTGGCACATACCGCCGGAAAGCTCATAAGGATAGGACTCCATGCGCTTTTCCGGCTCGGGAATTCCCACGCGGTTCAGCGCGTCGATCGCCATCTGGCGGGCTTCCTGCTTGCTCACCTTCTGGTGGGCACAGATCATTTCCACCATCTGCTTTCCGATTTTAAACACCGGGTCCAAAGACGTCATGGGATCCTGGAAAATGGTGGCGATCTCCTTGCCGCGGAACTCCAGCAGCTCCTTGTTGCTCATGGCCAGAATATCCCGGCCCTCGAACTGGATCTCGCCGTCCACGATCTTACCAGTCTGGGGCGGCAGCAGACGAATGATGGAATTGGATGTGACGCTCTTTCCGCTGCCGGACTCGCCCACGATGCCCATGACCTCGCCCCGGTTCAGCGTAAAGCTGACGCCGTCCACAGCCTTGGACACGCCGCTGGCTGTGAAGAAATATGTTTTCAGTCCTTTGACTGTCAGCAAATTTTCGCTCATAGCAACCTCCTTACCGCTCGTACTTGGCTTTCATCTCCGCAAAAGCCGCGCGGATCTGCTCCAGTACGGACGGGTCTTCGAGAATATCGACCGCTGTCATGGCCATGGCGCTGGCGCCCACGGCGATGGCATTGTGCCCCTCCGGGCTTCCCGTGGATTCCAGGAATTCCGGCGAATGGGCCCGGCCGGGGCCAACCCGCACATAAGACTGCAGGCCCGGGAAAATGTGGGTCAAGTTACCCATATCGGTGCAGCCCACGCCCTGATCTTTATAGCGGGGCAATACCGTTTCGCCCAAAGCGGTGAAATTCTGCGCCAGCAAATCTTCCATCACGGGATTATTGCGGATATCTTCATAGGACAGGGCCGTATATTCATACTCAAACCGGGTATGGGTGATCTCGGCCAGGTGCTCGCAAATCTTCAGGAAGCGCTCCAACAGCTCGTACTTATACTTCATGCTGAAAGAGCGGATGGTGAATTCTGCCGAGCAGTGATCGGGGATATAGATGGCCTGGTCGCCGCCGTCGCGGATGATACCCAGAATCTTTCCCCGGTCGCCGATTTCCAGGCGCAGGGCATTCACGGTGTTGAAAAGTTCCAGCACCGGCGTCAGCGCGCTGATCCCCTCCTCCGGCCAAGTGGCCGCGTGGGATGTTTTTCCATAAAAATGCACCCGCACATCCGTCTTGGAGTAAGAGATATCATTGACCACTGTGTCGCAGGAGGAATGGAGCAGCATGCCCACATCCACATCGTCAAACACGCCTTTTTCCGCCATCAGGATCTTGCCGCCGCCGCCTTCTTCCGCGGGGCAGCCGTACACGGTCACTTTGCCGCCCAGTTCGTCGATCACGCTGTGCAGGCCCTCGCCGGCGCCCACGGAAATGGCGCACATGATGTTATGGCCACAGGAGTGGCCCATGCCCTCCACCGCATCGAATTCGCCGAACATGGCAATATTGGGGCCGGGCTTGCCGGAATCGTAAACCGCTTTGACGGCGGTTTCCAGCCCGCCCACGCCGGTTTCCACAGTGAAGCCGTACTTGCGCAGCAGCTTGCTCATGGATTCACAGGCAAAATATTCTTTGAAATTGTATTCAGGATTATGCCACAGACTGTCGGAAAGTTCACTCAGCTCCGGCAGGATCTCCTCCACTCTGCGGCGGATCCGTTCTTTATAATCTCCCATAGCACCGGCCCCGTTATTTCTTCATCTTGGGATCGAGCACATCGCGCACGCCGTCGCCCAGCAGGTTGAAGCCCAGCACGGTGACCAGGATAAACAAGCCGGAGTAGGTGGCAATATAAGGAGATGTGTTCAACCAGTTTTTACCGGTCTGCAAAATGCTGCCCCAGGAAGCCATGGGCTCGCTGATACCCAGGCCCAAGAAGCTCAGCGCTGCCTCGGAAATGATAGCGCCGGCGATGCCCAGCGTTGCATAAACAATCAGCGGAGAAATGGTGTTGGGCAGGATATGGGTCAGCAGCATACGGATATTGGACACGCCGATGACCCGCGCCGCGTTGCAGTATTCCTCATTTTTTATAATGTGGACTTCACCGCGCACCACGCGGGCAAAACTGGGCACATTGCCGATACCGATGGCCAGGATCACGTTGAAAATACCGCTGCCGAGAACGGTCATCAGAATGATGGCCAGCAGGATATAGGGGAATGCCAGCATACCGTCCATCACGCGCATGATCACGCTGTCCACAATGCCGCCGAAATAACCGGCGATCAGGCCCAGAATGATACCGATGATGCCGGCCACCACCGTGCCGCCGAAGGCCACCAGCAGGGAAACCCGGGCGCCGTAGAGCACGCGGGAAAACAGGTCGCGGCCGATATTGTCCGTGCCGAAAATGTGTCCGTCCACGCCGGGCTTGATAAAGGCTTCCACAGGATTGATCGCATAGGGATCAAAGGGCGCCAGCAGCGGCGCAAAAACCGCAATGATCACCATGGCCAGCACAATGATCAGGCCCACCATGGCCGTTTTATTTCTTCTCAGCTTGCTCCAGGCGCTGTTGGCCCGGCGCTCACGCCGCAGCAGCTCCTCGTTGGACGCCGTGCCCAGCGCATCTGCCGGAGCCTGCGTTTGCGTTGTCTTCTTCATCAGTTGCTTCCCCCTTCATAGCTGACGCGCGGATTGATCAGCATATAGACCACATCCACCAGCAAGTTCACGACCACGAATACCATGGCAAAGAAAAGCACAACGCCCTGGATCAGGATATAGTCGCGGTTGGTAATGGCGTTGACGATCATGGTACCCATACCGGGCCAGGAGAAGATGCTTTCTGTCAGGATCGCGCCGGTAAAGCAGGTCGCGATCTGCAGGCCCAGCACCGTAACAATGGGAGGCAGTGCGTTTTTCAGCGCATGCTTCCAGATCACGCTGCGCTCGCTGATACCACGAGCGCGCAGGGCCTTGATGGAGTCGTTATGAATCACTTCCAGCATACTGGAGCGGGTAATACGGGCAAATGTCGCCATTGGTATGGTCGCAAGACAGGTACATGGTAAGATCATGTGAGAAATAAAGTCCCACAGGCCCATGTCCAGAGAACCGCGGCCCAAAGCAGGCAGAATGCCCAGCTGCACAGAGAACAGGTTGACCAGCATCATACCCAGCCAGAAGATGGGCATGGACACGCCCACCAGCGCCAGCACCATGAACACATAGTCCAAGGCAGAATACTGATGCAGTGCAGAATACATACCGATAGCCACGCCCACGATCAGCGCAATGATCAGCGCCGTCACCGTGATCTGCAGCGTGCTGGGGATTCTCTGGGCAATTAAATCCACCACCGGCTGGTTGTACATGTACGAAGTGCCGAAGTCACCATGCAGAACATCGCCAATATAGTTGATAAACTGCTGCAGTTTCGGCTGATCCAGGCCCAGCTTTACTTCCATGGCCGCAATATCCGCCGCCGAGGCCTGGGGGCCCAGGATCGTTGCCGCGGGATTGCCCGGGATCATGCGGGTCAGCACAAATGTGAAAGTCACCACGATGAACAGCGTGGGGATACACTGGAGCACCCGCTTCAAAATGGTTTTTAACAACTTATTTCACCGCCATTTTTTAATCTCAACGCTCTTTTTCTTCCCATGCAAAGGGTCAAGCGCCCTGAACTTCACCGCCGGATACAGCGGCGGCGCCGTCAGACCTGGTGACACGGCTCAAAGCCATGCCATCAGGTCCGGCGGCGCTTTCGAATTGCATCCGAAAACACCGTTTTCAGACAGTCCTGTGGGACGCGCCTCAGCGCGTCCCACAGGATGCAGATTCAACTCTGCGGAAAATCAGTCCACAACGGAAACGTTGCGGGCAATGGTCTCGCCGTCTTCAGACTCGACGAACTTCAGCGTACCATCGGCTCTGGGCGTAAAGTCCTGCACGCGGCTGCTGATGCCGTACATATCATAGGGGTTGGCATAATAAATGCCGGTGTAGTCCTTCATGATCTGCTCCATGGCATTCTTATAATGCTCCGTACGCTCTTCCTGTGCGGTAGCTTCATAAGCCAGGGTCAGCTCCTGCTCCACGTAGTCGTTGACATAGCCAGCGCCATTGCCGATGGCAGTGGTTTCCACGGAGGAGAACAGCTTGTTCAGGAAGAAGTAAGGATCGGGATACCAAGTCCAGCTCATGGCATACACATCAGAGTTACCAGAGCAGACGGTATCGGAGAAGGTACCCCACTCGTTCACGCTGACATTTGCCTTTACGCCGATCTGACTCCAATAGCCCTGCAGCATGGCAGCCAGGGTCTTGCGCTCTTCGGTGTTGGACACATTGATGGTGATTTCAAAACCATCGCCGTAGCCGGCCTCGGCCAGCAGCTTCTTGGCGTCTTCCACATTATAGGAAGGAACCATGCTTTCCAGAGATGCATCATAACCCCAGGAGGTGAAGGGCAGGGGCAGGTAGCCGGCCTTCACTTCGTCATACTGATACAGGGCCTTGCGCACAGCGTCCAGATCCACGGCCTCGATCAGGGCCTTGCGGACCAGAGGATCGGCAGTGGGGCCCTTCTGGGCATTGAAGCGGATATAGTTGATCTTCAGAGCTTCGACCTTCAGCAACTCGATGCCGTTGCCGGCATTCTGCACGGTGTTGATGGCTTCGCCCTGCAGCATGGTGGCCAGATCCACAGCGCCGGTCTGCAGTGCGTTTGCAGCCTGGTTCGGATCGGTGATGATTTTAAAGACCAGCTTCTCCAAAGCAGGCTGACCCAGCCAATAGTCCTTGTTGGCGGACAGAACAGCCTGCTCATCCAGCTCGAACTTGTCCAGATAGAAAGCGCCGGTGCCGCTCAGGTTGTAACCAAAGTTATCGCCCCAGCCTTCCACTTCTTCCTTGGCAACAATGGAGTTGCCGGCGTCGGTCAGCACAGTCAGGAAGGACGCGTTGGCCCCCTTCAGCGTGCAGGTGACTTCCCAGTCGCCGGTGACTTCAGCCTTATCCAGCATAGCCAGACGGTTGTTGTCGGAATGCTGGGCGCTGCGGTTCAGGGAATAGGCCACGTCCTCTGCGGTCATCTCGCGGCCCTTGGCATACTCCGTGTTCTGGAAGTGAACACCCTGGCGGATCTGGAAGACATAGGTCACGCCGTCTTCAGAAACCGTCCAGCTGGTAGCCAGAGAGGGCACATACTCGCTCAGTGCGTCGTTGTACTCCACCACGCGGTCGCAGACCTGGTTAATGATCTGCGCTTCATAGCTGCCGCTATAATGGATGGGGTCCAGTTTGCTGGGAGAAGCGGACAGAGATACAGTCAGTGTGCCGCTTTGAGCGCCGGTGCTGTCTTCTTCGCCGCTGTTGCTGTTGCCGCCATTGCCGCAGCCAGCCAGCAGAGAAACCGACATTGCACAGGCCAGTGCCAGAGCAAAAATCTTTTTCATCGTTTTTCTCCTATCTTCAATTTTTTATACTCAACAATGTTCTTTCAGCCAACGAACAGCAGCTTCTGCATAAACTGCCGCCATCATCGGAAGCGCCTCCTCATTGAAGGTGACCCGAGGATCATGAACACCGTAAGCATACCCTTCTTCGGTGCTGCCGGTACCAAACCAGAACAGCGCGCTGGGAACATGGTTGGAAAACACAGAAAAGTCTTCCGACCCCGTCATGCGTTCGATATGGTAGGTGGTTCCCGCCCCCAGCATATCATCGATATAACCGCCAATCTCTGCCGCCAAGTTCTGATCGTTGATCATGGGAGGGATCCCCTCGCCGATGAACTCGATCTCGCAGCTGGCGCGGAATGTTTTGCACACGCCTTCGCAGATCTCCGCCATACGGCGGCGGGCAAAGGCCTTGACTTCCAGATCCATCGTGCGGATCGTGCCCTTGAGCACCGCTTCCGACGGCATCACATTGGCCGCCGTGCCGCTGTGCAGGGAACAAACCGTCAGCACGATCATTTGGTTGGGATTGATCTCCCGGCTGTTGATCTCCTGCAGGGCCAAAACGATATGGGCCGCCACATTGACCGGATCGATCGTTTCGTGGGGCCGTGGCCACCCTTGCCGTGCACCGTTACGGTAAACACATCGCTGGAGCCGCAGGCATACCCGGGCGTATATCCGGCAGTGCCCAAAGGCGCGTGAACCACATGAAGGGCCAGGGCCGCATCCACATGGGGATCCTCCAGGATCCCGGCCTGATATACATCCGCCGCGCCATCCATGCTTTCCTCCGCCGGCTGAAACAGCAGCTTGACCGTACCCTTCAGCTCGCTCTCCCGCTCTTTGAGCACTTTGGCCGCGCCCAAAAGGCTGGTCGTATGGAAGTCGTGGCCGCAGGCATGCATCGCGCCGTTGCAGGAAGCAAAGGGCAGGCCCGTTTCCTCTGCCATGGGCAGAGCATCCATATCGGCCCGCAGCATGATCGTTTTTCCGCCCTGTCCGGCGGTGCAGGTGATGCCCGCACGGCCCACCCGCTGGGGCTCATAACCGAATTCCTGCAATTTTTCCATCACAAATGCCGTGGTTTCCGGCAAATCAAAGCTCAGTTCCGGATGCTGGTGCAGCCGGCGGCGCCAACTGATCAGCTCTTCCTGCAATTCTTGCGTCCGAACATAGGTTTTTTGTTCCATTTTCTTATGCTTCCCGCTTTCTGATAATTTGCAATTTTCCCTGCATTTTTTGAATAAGCATACAACGGAAATTTATAATACATCCAGTTTACATCATTGTAATACTATGTATAGCATAATAATACAATTTACTGCTTTTTTCAAGTCCAAATCCTGTCTGAAAAGTGCATTTCTTCCCTGCAAATTTCAGCAGATTCTACAAAAGCCGTTTTTATGCCGAAAAGGACCCCGCAGCCTGTATGCCGCAGGGCCCCATCCGCCATGGAAAACCGCGAAAATTTACCGCTCGCCGCCCTTTTTCAGGGAAAACAGATAGTAGCGGTTCCGGGTATCCCGCTGTGCAAATTGCATCCAGGCTTTGAACTCGCCCTCGGGATAATATTCCATTTCGCGATACTTGCAGTCCTCCGCCAGCACCGCCATGGTGGTGTGCAGGCAGAAGCCGTTTTCAATTACTTTTCCGGCGCGGCCCTCTTCCTGGTACTTATCCGGCACCTGGGAGGGATCCAGCACGGTGATATGCTCCTGATCCTCGTCGATCCCCACCACAGCCACATAATGGCCGCCATGGGAAAATACACCGATATAGCCGTCTTCGGGCCGATCGCCTGTGGCGTTTGCAACAGCCATGCCACCCCGCAGCAAATGAGCCCGCAGCATTTCAGGGTCCTCGGTCATCACCAGATCCAGGTCGAACCGCTCCGCCACATAGGGCGCCAGCCGATCCATATCCGTGCCGGGGCTGTGATTGGCATTCACCGCCAAGGACAGCTCCAGGCAGTCGATCAGGGGGAATTCTTTTCCCGTCAGGTTCGTGACCACCATTGACGCCGAGCACAGGCCGCAGCCGGCGGAGCGCACCGTGGAATCTTTGCACTCCAGTTCCGGAATATCCGTCATGGTGGGGTAGGATACATGGGGGTAGTTGGTCTGATTCACATAAAAATACATGCCTGATTCCTTCTTTCGCTGTTATGCCCGGTGAAGCGTGTAGGCGCCCTGCCCGTTCTCTTCCACAAAGGTGCTGTAAAACTCCGCCATGGCCCGCACCAGATACTCCGTA
>CALDMR010000028.1 GCA_937915065.1 uncultured Clostridia bacterium | reverse complement strand
AGCTCCGAAGGATCGGGGGCGGCGCTTTCATAAAGCGGGGCGGAGGGATCCTGGGGCAGAGTGGGTTGATTGCCGCAGGCGGAAAGGAATAGGCAAAGAGCACAGCCGATCAAAGCAGCGGGGAAAATGCGCCTTTTGGCGGCCCGGCCGGCTTTATTTCCGCGTGAAATACACATAGAAGCTAAAAACAGCCAGGGCTGCGGGGAAAATCACATACAGGATGCTGCCGTTGCCGGCCATGAAAATCCGCAGACCGTAGAGAGTGAACAGCAGCAGCGCCACGCTGGAGAGCAAAACAAAAAATCTCTGATTCATGGGAAATAACCTCTGTTTCTTTCTTATGGTGTCATCATTCGATCGAAATGATGTAGTAGTAAACAGGCTGTCCGCCGGGCAGCAGGGAAACCTCGGCTTCGGGGCAGGCGGCAGAGAAAATAGCCTGAGCCGCTTCGGCGTCCTCTTCGGACACATCGCTGCCGTAGAACATGGTGATGAACTCGGCCTCCTGCTCTTGGGCGGTGTCTGCCAGTTTGCTCAGCAGGGCGGCGATATCGGTATCGCTGCCAAAGAGGGCGTGCTCTTTCAATGCCAGATATTCGCCTGCTTTGATGGCAAAGCCGTCAATATCGGAATCACGGGCGGCATAGGTGATCTGGGCGGTGGTCACGCGGGCGATGGCTTCATTCATGGCGGCGGTGATCTCGTCTGTATCTGCCTCGGTATCCACCGCCAGCATGGCAGCCATGCCCTGGGGCACGCTGGCTGTGGGGATCACGACGATCTGCTTGTCGGACAGATCCTGGCACTGCTGGGCAGCCATGATGATATTTTTGTTGTTGGGCAGCACAAACACCACTTCCGCAGGCGTCTGATCGATCACATTTAAGATGCTTTCGGTGGAGGGGTTCATGGTCTGGCCGCCGCTGATGATGCCGTCGCAGCCCAGATCCTGGAACACGCTGGCAATACCGTCTCCGGCGCAAACGGAAATAAAGCCGTATTTTTTCTCCGGCGCGGCGATCTTGCGCTCTGCGGGAGCGCTGCTGTTTTCCAGTTCCTGCTCGATCTGATCCAGATCGTCGGTGCTTTGCACGTGCTTGCCTGCGGCCAAATCTTCGGCCTGGGTGCGCATGTTTTCAATTTTGGCCAATTCCAACGTGCCGTATTTCTGTGATTCGGTCAAGGCCTCGCCGGGGATGTTGGTGTGGACATGAACCTTGAAGGCCTCGTCATCCTCGCCGATGACCAGGCTGTCGCCGATGGAGTTCAGATAACGGCGCAGAGGTTCCAGATCCACATCTTCGGCCTTTTTGCGGATGATGTAGACTGTGTCGAAAGCGAAGGTGATATCTTCAACGGACATGGCTTCAAAATCGGCCTTGTCCTGGGGCTGGACAGTCTGCGTTTCCTCGGCTTCGGGCATGGGCTCGCCGCGCAGGCAGGAGAGCATGCCCTCCAGAATGACCAGGAAACCCTTGCCGCCGGCATCAACCACGCCAGCCTTTTTCAGAACGGGGTTCTGGTTGATGGTGTCTGCCAGGGCGACATTGCCTTCCTGGATAGCCTCTTCCAGCACATATTCGGCGGAATTGTGCTCTTCAGCGGCGGCGATCGCCCGCTTAGCGGCCAGGCGGGACACCGTGAGCACAGTGCCCTCGGCAGGCTTCATCACAGCGCTGTATGCGGCGGCGACGCCTTCCTGCAGCGCATTGGCCAGGGCCACGCCATCCATGGAATTCTGACCCTTCAGGCTGCGGGAGATCCCGCGAAACAGCAGGGAGAGAATGACACCGGAGTTGCCGCGGGCGCCGCGCAGCAGAGCGCTGGCGGTGATCTTGGCGGTTTCCTCCACCGTGGCGGGGGATTTTTTACACAGTTCCGATGCGGCGTTGCCGATGGTCAGGCTCATGTTGGTGCCGGTATCGCCATCGGGCACGGGGAATACGTTCAAATCATTGATACTCTGCTTCTGCTGGGCGATGGCTGCGGAACCAAACAGCACCATCTCCTTAAACAGAGCACCGTCTATTTTGTCTTTCACGAATGAAATCTTCCTTTCTGATGCTGTTTTCACATGGTGATGGAATCCACGCAGACGTCCACGGTGCGGACGATGACGCCGGTATTCAGCTGGACAATATAGCGCACTTCGTTCATAATGGAGCGGCAGACGGCGGGAAGATTGACGCCGTGCTCCACGATGATGTGCAGCTCGATGGAAATGCTGTTGTCTTCGTTATAGGTGACCTTGACGCCCTTGCCCATGGCTTCGTGGCGCAGCAGGTGCACCAGGCCATCGGTCATGGAGCGATACGCCATGCCTTTGACGCCGAAGCAATTGGTGGCGGCGGCGCCGACAATATTGGTGAAGACCGCGCTGCTGATGGCGATTTCGCCCTGCTCTGACTGCATCTTTATCATAGGGGACCGTCCTTTCATTTCAAAAACTCGATCCAAAGCTTTCGCGGTGTGTGAAAATCCGCCGGAAAGCCGGCGGGAGTCCGGAAGCTTTTGCGCCGCAAAACTGCGGGCACAATAGAATATCCTATATTATACAGTAAACTTTGTGAAAGAACAAGGGGAAGTCTTTGGGATATTTTTCAAAAAAGAATTGTATTTTGAATACAAAGAGTGTAAAATAAACAACATCAGAAGAAACAAAGATGCATCTGCACAAAATGGAGGGAACGGATATGGATCGAAATTGGAAGGATCTGTTCAAAATTCTGGCTGTGTTGCTGGCTTTGGCCGGAACTGTGGTCGCAGGGATATTGCTGGTCGTGAAATATAAGGAAGAGATCGGCGATTTCTTTGCAGAATTGAGAATGAAATGTCCCTGCGCACATCGTGAAGAGGACGATTATGCCGACGAAGAGCTGAACAGCATCTGCGGCCTGGAAGATTTGGCAGAATAAATTGCAGCAATCAAAAAGCAAATGAAAAGAGCC
The DNA here is from genome assembly GCA_937915065.1 of uncultured Clostridia bacterium. Taxonomy (GTDB): domain Bacteria; phylum Bacillota; class Clostridia; order Oscillospirales; family Oscillospiraceae; genus Pseudoscillospira. The sequence goes on along the minus strand of CALDMR010000028.1, from coordinate 391 downwards.
GTTTCCCCTGGGGAAACGGCTCTTTTTTGCGCGGGCGGAGCATTCAGTTCAGGCCGTCGCCGGCTGCTGCGAAAAGCGCGCGTACTTTTTCTGCGATGGCGCGGTGTTCGGGGAAGGCAAGATCCGGATCGGCGGCCAGCATATCGTCTGCGGCGCGCCGGGCCTGGTGCATTAACTCCAGGTCGCACTGCAGGTCTGCCACCTTCAGACTGGGCAGACCGTGCTGCCGCTGGCCGAAAAAGTCGCCGGGGCCCCGGGCTTTCAGGTCTTCCTGGGCGATTTTGAAGCCGTCGTTTGTGCTGGTCATGGCTTTCAGCCGGTTGCGCGTCGCCTCGTTTTTCACATCTGAGAACAGAATGCAGTAGGATTTATGCTGCCCCCGGCCCACACG